>JBDNGI010000604.1:0-6153 GCA_041689345.1 Halanaerobiales bacterium | reverse complement strand
AGTCCCTTTAAGGAATCCTCGTTCGTGAGTGATAACGAACGGGCGGGGAGGATGTCAAAGGATCTGGATTTTTGGAAGGACTATGATGAAATTTTTTATGGTTTTGAGCATGTTGAGCTGGCCAGAAATCACACAAATGAAGCACATGTAGGACAGCATTATGCCCTCTGGCTGGAAGAAAAGGGATGTGACAACTGGCGTGATTATTTTGTTCCACCAACCGGTAATATGAATCCAGATAAGAAACATCACTGGCCTATACCAGAAGAATATCATTATGATACCTGGATAGCAGAAAGAACTAATAAAATGTTGGAAGAGTACAAGGATAATGATGAGGGCTTTTTTTTATGGGCGAGTTTCTTTGATCCTCATCCTGCATATTTAGTTCCTGAACCATGGGATAAAATGTATGATCTAAATGAAGTAACTTTACCGACGATGGTTGAAGGAGAGCATGAAAAAAACCCAGAACATTTTCAAATGACCCGGGAAGAGAATCCAGATTTCAGTATTTATAAATCTGATTATGAGGGGAAACATGCATTACATGGTATGCATTCCCATCTACAGGATGAGAATTCACTAAGGAAAGATATAGCTACATATTATGGTATGGTAAGTTTAATGGATAAATATATTGGAAAGATTCTGGATAAATTGGATGAATTAGGTCTGACGGACGATACACTGGTAGTCTTTACAACTGATCACGGTCATTTCTTTGGTCACCATGGATTAATTGCTAAAGGTCCTTATCATTATGAGGATATGATAAAGGTGCCATTTGTTGTTCGCTATCCAGATAAAATACCTGCAGGTAAGCAGTCTGACGCTATGCAGTCATTGGTTGATTTAGCTCCTTCATTTTTAAGTACCTGTAATATTAAAATACCTCGTACAATGACTGGTATTGATCAAACAGGAGTCTGGATGGGAGAAGAAGAGTCGGTCAGGGATCATATTATATGTGAAAATAGACATGACCCAGATACAGTGAATCTAAAAACCTATGTTGATGAAAGGTATAAAATTACGGTATACTATAATCAATCTTATGGTGAACTTTTCGATCTAAAGGAAGATCCAGAAGAGATAAATAACCTGTGGGATAATCCAGAATATCAGGAGTTAAAGAAAGATTTATTATTGAAGTTCCTCTGCGGAGAAATGGGTAAAGAACCGATATGGATGCCTAGAATTGCTGGTGCTTAATTTTTTAGTCGAGCTGAGTTTAGACATTTCTCTTTACATTATTATTCCAATATTTTTTTTAATTGATTCCAAAAATCGGTTCTTGTACCAATTCCTATAATAAAAACACATATTTCTTCTTCTATAATTATATAAGCTATCCGGTAACCAGTATTATTAAACCTGAAACCATAACCCCATACACCTTTAAGATCCCCTACTTTTGCGTCACGGTAGGGGTTTTTACGTATATTATCAATTGATATTTGGCTTTATGGTGTTTTATGGATTGTAAATATTTGTTTCTCTGGGGTTTTATGATATAATAATTGATAAGAATATAAGTTTGAACTGTGTGGTGAAAAGGGGGTTGCTTTATGCCAAATAAGTTAAAACAAATACCTATTGGAATAGATGATTTCAAAGAAATTATTGAAAGGGATACCTATTTTATTGATAAGACTTTATTTATTAAAAAGATAATTAGAAATGTTAGTAAAGTTATACTTTTAACCAGTCCTCGTAGATTTGGAAAAACTCTAAACTTTAGTATGCTGAAATTTTTTTTAGAAATACCTGAATGTAGAAAACTTGAAAATCAAGATAAAAGTTATAAATATCTGTTTAAAGGGCTTGATATATATAAAGAAAAGAAATTAGTAGAAGATCATCTGGGAAAATATCCAGTTATTAATTTTTCTTTTAAAAAAATAAAAGCAAATAATTGGGAAGACGCAAACTATCTTTTTAAAGAAGAAATATCTCGTGAATATAATCGACATAGTTATTTACTGGATGAGAATATTGTGACACCGGTTGGTAGCAAAAGGAAATTTGAAAGAATTTTAAATATGGAAGGTCGTATTATTGAATACACATCAGCTATTGCTGATTTATCAAGGTTTTTAAAAGATTATTATCAAAAAGAAGTAATAGTATTAATAGATGAATATGATACCCCTCTTCATTATGCCAAACTTAACAATTATTATGATGAGATGTTGAATATTATGAGGGCTTTAATGGTTGATGGTATGAAAGGAAATAAAAATCTAGAAAAAGGTATTGTAACAGGGATAATGAAGATATCACAGGAGAGTATATTCAGTTCTTTTAATAATCCTGAGATAGCTTCTGTAATAGATGGATATTGTTCTGATAGCTTTGGCTTTCTAGAAAAAGAAGTGAAGACTATTCTTGATTATTATGGACTTTCAAGAGAGATGGGAACTGTTCAGGAGTGGTATAATGGCTATCTCTTTGGGGGTAGTAGAACTATATATAACCCATGGAGTATTTTAAAATTTATTAAAACAGATGATAATAAACCTAAACCATACTGGGTGAATACTGGTGACCCTGAATTGATTAAAAGGAGCTTACAACTTGACCAGATACAGGGAAAGAAATAT
The DNA here is from genome assembly GCA_041689345.1 of Halanaerobiales bacterium. GTDB lineage: Bacteria > Bacillota > Halanaerobiia > Halanaerobiales > DTU029 > JBDNGI01. Next base: position 3,547 of record JBDNGI010000604.1, on the reverse strand, counting down.
GTTGAAGATTTGTATAATGGGAAGTCAATTGAAGTTGAGGTTGAAGAGAATATAGTTTATGAAGATGTCTTTAATAATGTTGAAAAGGCTTTGAGCTTTTTGCTTCATTCTGGCTATCTTAAGGCTGAGTATGTTGAAGGTAAAGTAAATACATATAAGTTAAGTATTCCAAATAGAGAAATAACCCAGATTTATAAAAACATCTTAAAGAACTGGTTTAGTCGAGACCAAAAATCAGGAGACTTAGTTTTAAGATTAATTGATAGCTTACTTGGTAAGGATTTAGATTCTTTTGAAGTTTACCTTCAGGATTTATTAATCATTAATACCAGTTATTATGATGGGGTTAAGAAAAGAGAACGCTCAGTTAAGGGAGAAGAAAAAGAAAATCAAGAGAATTTTTATCACGGCTTGATACTGGGACTTATGCTTCATATGTCAGATAAATATTATATCGAAAGTAATAAGGAGTACGGCCTGGGGAGACCTGATATAGTAATATTATCTAAAGATGTAAATAAGGCTGCTTTTATAATAGAATTTAAAAATGTTTATACTTCATCTAAAAAAACAACTGTAGAGGCAGCTAAAGAAGCCCTGGAACAAATAAAAGAAAAGCAGTATGAAGAAGGTGTTAAAAAGACAGGAGTAACCAAGGCTATCAAGATTGGACTTGGTTTTAAAGGTAAGGAAGTTAGCGTGGAATGGATGAGCTAAACTTATTTTCTATATTGACTAGGTGATATACCCATTTCCCGTTTAAAAGCCTTAGAAAAAACCAGAGAATTATTATATCCAACGGAAAAGGCAACTTCAGTTATGGTTAAACCACTGTTTTTTAATAGTTCACAGGCTTTTTTAACACGGTATTCTATTAAATACTTTTGTGTTGGAATACCGACTGTTTCTTTAAAAATAGAACAGAGATATTTTCTACTTACACCAGTATTATTTGCTATATCTTCTACTGATATGTTGTGAGAATAGTTTTGCTTAATAAATTTGATAGATTTCTTTAGATGAATTTTTTGAATATCATCTTTGTTTTCTTCATTAATATCTTTATTATTGTACTGTGAGAGGTAAAAAAACAATTTGTAGATAAGTGAAGTTAAATAAAAGTCAATACTAGTTTGAGCCTTGTCAGTTTCGTGTATTTCTTTCATACAGTTGTAAATATCATTGTTATCATGACAATAGTATATGGGTCTTACTTCGGTAAGGCCTGTTTTTTTTAGGTAATTATAGGCATTTATACCACTAAAACCAATCCAATAATAGGACCAGGGATTTTTATAATCAGCTTGATAGGTGATTTTTATATTAGCAGGACAGAGAAATCCTTGATTTTTATTGAGTTGATAGCTTTGTTCGTTTAATTCCAATGTTCCCTGGCCAGCTATAATATAGTGAATCAGATAATGTTCCCTGATTCCACTATAGAGATGGCCGGGCTCACAATTTTCTTTTCCGCTATAGAATACAGTAAGATCATTATAGCTCTGTTCTTTTTCATAGTATTTCTTATGTGATCTATTAGTAATAATTTCACATGGATTGTGATTCATAACTTATAATCCCTCCAATACTTATAAAGTGTGTTCTTAGTTTTCCTAAAGGATGACCTAAAGACCAGGCCCCTCGGGAGTTTTTTTCACTACAAGCACCCCCTATTTATATAGAACCTTACTAGAACTGTTTAAGGTTGCACTCTAACAGCACTACCTATTTATATAGAACCTTACTAGAACAGTTTAAGGTTGTCTCCCACTGAAACTTAGCCCTCAAGGATGACCTAAAAATCAGGCCCTGGTTAGCGACAGTTAGCTATCGGATATATTCATAATTTCAGAGTAATTGTTTAAAAGAATAGAATGAGAATCAAATGAACTCTTTAGAGAATTATATCATAGCATTATTATAACTACAAAAATATCTGTCATTATCACATAAATACCTGTCTTTAAAACAGGTATTTTAAATAAAAATTGTTTATAATAATATTATAGGTTAAATATTAAATTGGAGGGGATAGTAATGAGTTTTAAGATTGCTTTTATAGGTGCTGGTAGTATAGGTTTTACTAGAAGGTTGTTGGCAGACATTTTGACTGTTAAGGAGTTTAAGGATATTGCGGTAGCCTTTACAGATATTAATGAACAGAACCTGGAGATGGTGACTGAATTATGTCAGCGAGATATTGATGAGAATGGTCTCAATATTCAAATTGAGGCTACAACTAATAGGCGTGAGGCCTTAAAAGACGCCCGTTATATCTTTAATGTAGTAAGAATTGGGGGATTAGAGGCCTTTAAACATGATGTAGATATATCATTAAAGTATGGTGTTGATCAATGTGTAGGAGATACTTTAGGCCCTGGGGGTATTATGTATGGACAGCGTGGTATTGCAGCAATGCTTGATTTCTGTAAAGACGTCAGGGAAGTCAGTGAAGCTGATGCCTTGCTTTTAAACTATGCTAATCCTAATGCAATGATGACCTGGGCAGCTAATAAATATGGTAAAGTAAAAACCATTGGCCTTTGTCATGGTGTACAAGGTGGTCATAGCTTAATAGCTAATGCCTTTGACCTGGAAAAGGAAGAGGTAGATATCATCTGTGCCGGTATTAATCATCAGACCTGGTATATACAGATTAAACATAATGGTGAAGACCTTACTGGTCAATTACTTGAAGCCCTAGAGAACCATCCAGAATATAGTAAGACTGAAAAAGTAAGAATAGACATGTTAAAAAGATTTGGTTATTTTAGTACAGAATCAAATGGTCATTTAAGTGAATATGTACCATGGTATAGAAAACGTCCAGAAGAGATTAAAGAATGGATATCAATGGACAAATGGATTAATGGGGAAACAGCAGGTTACTTACGTGTGTGTACAGAAGGTAGGAATTGGTTTGAAACAGACTTCCCAAACTGGTTAAAAGAACCTGCCGAAGAATATATAGATGAGAATCGCAGTCAGGAGCATGGTTCATGGATAGTTGAAGGTCTAGAAACTGGCCGAGTTTATCGGGGACATTTCAATGTTGTAAACAATGGAGTCATCACTAATCTCGATGATGATTCAATAGTAGAAGTACCAGGATATGTTGATGCAAATGGTATAAATATTCCTCAGGTAGGAGACCTACCATTGGGCGCAGCTTCTGTCTGTGATGTTAGTGTTAATGTACAGCGTCTAGCTGTTGAAGCTGCTGTAAATGGTGATGATAAGTTACTTAGACAGGCAATGATGATGGATCCATTAACAGGGGCTGTCTGTAATCCACCGGAAATCTGGCAGATGGTAGATGAGATGTTAGTTGCACATGCAGAATGGCTTCCTCAATATAGAGAGGCTGTAGATAAAGCTAAGGTTAGAATGGATTCAGATGATTTGCTTCCAACTAACGACTATCAAGGAGCCGCAAGAAAGAAAGTTAAGACTGTTGAAGAGATGAGAGAAAATAGTGAAGAGGCTAAAAAAAATGCAGGAAATGCTGATAAGGGGTAGATTGGATAATTAGTATTATTTAGCGGTT
>JBDNGI010000603.1:0-1605 GCA_041689345.1 Halanaerobiales bacterium | reverse complement strand
CAGTTATAGAAACAAAATATCTTACTGCAGAAAATGTATGGCGGTATCGCCCAATACTGAGGTATTTTTATGAACAATATGAAAAAATAAAATACTGGATGTATAAAGAAGAGGTATATAAGGAATTAAAGAAAAATGAGTTATTTAAAGATTATACCATTGATCAGTGTAAACAGGATCTGGATGTCTTGCTAGAATGGGGTAATTTAGTTGCAATGCAGGACACCTCAAAAGCAGCAACTGTAGAAGAATTTAGAAATAAGCAGTTTAGGTATCAACTTTCGGAATATTCCGTTGAAATAGAACGAATGACTATTAAGCTAGAAAATATTTTTGTTGAAGGGGCTTCCTTAGAACCAACTTTATTTGAACGTATAAAAGATCAGGTTTTAAAGTTTTCCAGTATGGCAGAGCAAGATATAAAAGTAGTGGGTCCCTGGTGGCGGGATTTAAATACAGATTTTAAACGACTTAACCAGAATTATCAAGACTATATTCGTAGTTTTTATAGTCTAAAGGCAGAGGAACTAATGAGAACAAGGGAATTTATTGCCTATAAAGATGCTGTTATTGATTACTTAAGGGAGTTTGTTAGAGAGTTACAAAAAAATTTTTATATTATAGAAGAGACTATAAAAAAACTTAATGAGAATCAGGTGAGAAAGTTACTAAAAAAGGCCTGGGAGTATGAAAAGTCTATCCCTAGACTTGATAATGAAGTAACAGATGAGCAGTTACAAGAAAATATTGCAGGAAGATGGAAGAATTTTCGTGATTGGTTTTTAGGTGGAGAATATGCAGAGAGTGAAGCTGTAAAATTATTTGAAATTACCAATGAGATTATTCGCAAGATCACTCGATTTGCTTCTCAGATTATTGAGAATCGTAATAGTGCGGCTAATCGTAAAGAAGAATATAGGAAACTGTGTGAATTGTTCTTGGCCTGTCAGGATATGGATGAAGCAGATAAATTATCATCTCTTACCTTTGGTATTTTTCGTACCCGTCATATTAAAGCTAATATTAATAGAGAAACTGATAGTATTAATAGTGGTATATTTGACGAACCAGCAGTTGAGCTTAAAATTAAACCACGGGTAAGGCATTATCGTGAAAAGAGTAGGCGGACTCCAATTGAGGACAAGTCTACTATGAAGAAAAAGCTCCTAAAAAAATATATTCGGGAAAGAAAGCAGGAACAGGAGGTAATGGATAGTTATATTAATAATAATATTATTGACTTTACAAGGCTGCCGGTTATTCCCTCCCATGTTAGGATAACACTTTTAAAATGGATTGGAAAAGCTACTGCATCTCTTGATAATACAGGAAAGACAGAAGATGGCAGGGAGTTTAAATTAAATGAGCCTAGATATGGCGAACGGTGTATACTAAAATGTGAAGATGGTAATTTGCAGATGCCTGCTTATAAAATTGAATTTAAAAATATGATTATTGAAAGTAATCAGCCGGAAAAAGAATTTGCACAAAATATTGTTTAGTGAAATGTTTTGTTCATCTTAGCAAAGAGTATACATGGGTTTATCTTTAAATATATTGTTTAATAAAGAGAGGAAATGTTTATGAAAGAGAGGAAATGTTTAT
>JBDNGI010000602.1:0-2379 GCA_041689345.1 Halanaerobiales bacterium | reverse complement strand
TAAGTAAATCTACAAAGGCCTCTAATCTTGTTTTCAAGCCAGCATCTCCACTATGCTCATCAAAGAATAATGTTAGAATAGGAATATTTTTGTCCTTACTTACTGATGGCAAGATTGATTGAGAGATGATTTCTGGCATACAGGTAAAAGGAGCAAGCTGTATAATACCATCAAAATCACGTTCAGCAAACCTTACAGCATTACCTACACTTTCTTGCCCATGGCCGCCGACAAAACAATTCAAATACTTTTCTGCTGCCTTTTCAACCAGATTACTATCATTAGATAAATGTAAAAAATGAAGTAACCAGTTAGTCATATATATTTCCTTTTCTACTATTACACCCAAATCACCCAATTTTCTTTCTATATCATGATTAACAAAGGGTTCCAGGACCAAATATATTTCACCAACAATACCAATCTTCACCTCTATCCCCTGTTTATACTCCCCTTTAGTTTCATTTATCAATTTTATATACTTATTTTTTAATGTTTTAATCTCAGCTACTGACATAACTATATCTATTTCTTTGAGAAAAGATGAGTACAATTGATCTACTACTCCAGGTTTGTTTTCAGTCGATCTCCTTTTTAGTACAAGCCTATTCAACTCATCGATAGCTAATGCCTTGTTCCAGGCTATTTTAGCTGCAGAATATAACTTTAAATAGGGAATACTATCGAAAATATCCCTGATATTGCGGTAGTTACTTATTAAATCTGGCTCTATAACAAATATATCAAAATCATATCCAAGTTCCTTCAATATTTCCCTCTGTACTTCAGCATAATAGCCAAAGCGGCAGGGGCCACAGCCGCCACCCATTACAATAATATTTGCCCCCTTCTCTAAGGCTTCAATAAAATTACCTAGATTTATTTTAAAAGGTAGACAGGCAAATTCCGGTCCATATTTTACTCCCAAATCAAGGGTTTTTCTGCTTATTTTTGGTGGAGCAATAACCTCAAAATTCAATACATGAAAAAATGACTTAACAGGTACAGCCATTTCTCCCATATGTGGAAAAGTTATTTTTTTCATGCCAACTTCCTTCTTTCTAATAAATCCACGAAGGCTTCCAGCCTTGTAATTAAACCATTTTCACCACTATGTTCATCAATATTAATATTTAGTATTGAGACATTGTTTCGTTTACCTCTGATATCTATTAATTCCTTGACCAGTGAATCAGGTCCACAGCCAAAAGCAGTTACTTGTACAATACCATCAATTTTATCTTCTGAAAATAAGTGATAAGCTGTGCCCATTACTTTTCTATTAAAATACCAGAAAAGCTTTTTATTCTGTAATGTTGCTGCACTTTCAAGAGAACTATGGTCATACATTTCGACAGTTGTTACATTTAATCCCATATCTTCTAAATGCTTGATTATATTCATACTCATATAATCATCATTTATAATATAAGCATGTCCTAAAACAGCAATATTCAATTTGTTTATTTCGTTATCCTCTGTGTATTCATTTTGATTTTCATGCTTATTAAAAAGTATATTAATTGCATCAACAGTTGATTTTCCCTCTACTTGAATTTTTTCAAATTCTTTTTGTACCTTAATTGCTTTACGGTAAGCCCTTTCTACCTCCCAAAATCCCATGTTAAATATCTTACCTATCTCTCTGGCAGTTCTTCTTACTGGCATAAATCCCTTTCTAAGATCAATCACTGGTTCTATTAATTTGGGTAAGCCAGTTATATTAGCCCTTAACATATCAGGGAGTCCCATAAATTTAGGACAAACAAAATTATTAGTACCCAGACTAATAAAACGGGGTACTAATAAATAATCAACTTTATCTTTTAACTCTAAAACATGTCCATAATAGACTTTAAATGGTAGACAGATATCATCTACAGCAATCTTAACCCCTTGATTAATTATTTTTTTATTAGTTCTTGGTGATAATTTCAGTTCTAAACCCAATTCATTTAAAAATACCTTCCACATAGGATAATAGTAATGGTACATTAATGCACGGGGTATTCCTATCTTATTAGACAATATATATCACTCCTTAAATAACCTGTCTTAATCTCTCCATTAATTAACCTTTATCTCCAACAACTATACTAAAACCTTAACACCGGAACTTCAGATTAGCATTTAGGATCTCTAAAAGTTGCTATTAATCTTTCTCCTGATCATCCTCTTTTACTGCCCTATCTTTATCTTTTACATTATAGGCCTTAGGTCGTATATGAGAAAGATCCAATACTGTCTGTCTAACTAAATAAGATTTTAATGTCTGATAATCAAATGGTATAAGAGACCATAAATAATGTACTCCAAAGGACTTCGTAAAGGCCATCCAAAGAAAAAGTAGTAGACATGCTGCTGCAAAACCCCAGATAT
>JBDNGI010000601.1:0-2187 GCA_041689345.1 Halanaerobiales bacterium | reverse complement strand
TTTGACCGATTGATGCTAGTATTAGTAAAGGGAAATAAACTAACTTATGACTCAATTGTTCTTCTAAGCCGAGAGCCAATATAAAGAAGGGATGTCCAATTAAAAACTCCTTAAACCGGGGCCTTATATATAAAATGTTTTCAAGAAAATCCCTAAATAAAATCTCTAAATCAGGAACTGGTATAATAGGGTTGTTTCCTGTTCTCCCAATATACATCACAGCACCCAGAGCAAAAATAAATAATAATAATAGGTGTTTTACTTTTATCTTACTTTCCAGCAGGGAGAAAAAACTACTAATAATACTATTATCTCTTAAATTAATATATCTACGGAAATAGTATATTGAAATAAAAACAATAGGTAAAACGAAGGATATTTTTACACCTACAAACTGATCAACCTTTAACATAAAACTAATATGTGCCAATGCTGCACTCAAAAATACTGCTCCTGTCAAGGATATAAGAGAAGCCTTTAAAAATCTAAGTAACCAGCGTTTTTGCTTGTCAGCTAATAATTGGGTAATAATAGCTAAAGAAGGGAAAATAACTGCACTGGCCAATGCTAATAGTTTTCGTAAAAATAATTCTCTACCCATAGCTAACAGCCCAAACTGTCCCAGTAGAGTAAGAACTAATAAAACCCAAAAGTATTTTTTCAAATTTATACCTAGAGTTTTTTCCAAGAGTATAATTCCTGCAGCACTAATTCCTAAACCAGTAAGTAAAAGCAATAAAATTGGACTCCTGTATTTATGAAAAGTCTTTAAAGAACCAGGATTAAAACCTGAAGCCGCCAGGCTTTTAGACAAATTACTAATAAAGGAAACAGTTCTCTCTTCTGCCCCTAAATCATCCTTTTTCCTAAGAAATGGTTTTAAATATAAGAAACGTACATTTCTTTCCCGGACAGCTCGTAAATAACGATCTATAATCTTATCAGCATTATAATTTTCTCTCTGATCCATCTCTTTTTGTTGAATACTATGTACCCTTAACACATTAAAGTCTAGATAGTATGCTAATGACTCTGCTCCCTTTTGCTTAGCAATAAAAGGTTCTATCATACCAAATACAATATAATTTTGTAACATTATATCTGCCGTTCTGCTCAAATCAATTTTATTTTCATCACTATATCCAGTCACTTCACTTCCAGCAAATATGATAGCATATGGTGACAGCTCATTCATTATCTGCCAGTTATAAGTATTATCTAGTTGATTATTAAAGAATCTAGGAATAAGCTTTAAGTCGTTCTCTTTAATCTGCTCTATAACCTGTTTATCGAACCCTAAACTTAAATTAAGATATTTATTGCCCCATTCTTTAAAGAAAACTATAGCCTGTCCATCATCAATCTGATATTCTATATCATATTCTTCTGACCATAATGGCAGATGCTCCTGTAATCTTTCTAGATAGTCAATATCCTCAACAATAAAGAAGGCTGAATCTTTATTATAAGGGTAAGACGCTAGTAGGGGATTTATTTTTCCTGTTATTATAGTTAATCTTTTCAATTCATTAGCAGTTATAAGTCTAGCCTTACCTTGATTTAAGATAGTTTTAATATCATCAGGATAAATTGCCATAGCTGTCAAGCCGTTTTCTTTCAACTCTTTTAGATAATCTACTTCATCTACATCGAGTAATTGCAGCGAACTATAATCCATAATTAATTCAACACCATCAGCAGAAAATTCAGCCCTATAACGGCCCCAAACTGCAAAAAGTGAAGCTAAAATAGATATTAAAAAAATAATTAATAAAACTTTCTTCTTCATAATTATTCACTGCCTTTCTCCAATACTCCACCACCACCACTAATAATTATATAACCAGACATTAACTTTAATTCGGAAATATCAAGGGGAATGCCCAGTTCATCTAGATTAAAAGAAAAATCAATTTTCTCAACATAACTCTTTAATAAATTAATGGGAATCTTAATGTTTTCCACCTGAAAATCATCAGGGACAAAATAAATATCCTCTTGATCATTAATAACAAAATTACCACTAAGTTTTAAATTAAAAATTGCCTCAAAAAAATTAATTGAGCCTTCTAACAATACCTGCTCAGGGGTGATTTTAAGTTGAAAATCATTTAACTCAGGGTAAGTTGCGCTAATGTACTCATCAATAGCGTTCTCTGATATAACTGCTTCCAGGTATGTATTAAT
>JBDNGI010000600.1:0-5350 GCA_041689345.1 Halanaerobiales bacterium | reverse complement strand
TAGCCAACTAAGGCTTAGGCTAATCAACTAGGCTTTAAAAAGCCTCATCCAAATCTACGATTTGGGTGGGGTCGTTGACATTAGTCTAACAAACATAATCATAAGTTTTAAATCCTTTAAAAATCAGGAATAATAGATCATAAAAAGTTTATATGACCCTACAGAAAGGTCAATACTTGCAATTAAAATTACCAAAGACCATTTAGCTGAACATCATTACTAAGACTCCCAGAACCTGATCTTTAGGTCATCTTTTAGGGGTTCTAAAATTGGGGTTAGTGGGTTACATATTGTCAATTTTTATAAAGTCATGTAGGTCCTCTAATGCAATTTCTATCTCATTCTCACTAAAATAAGGTTTTATCTTCTTAGTACCCTTTATTATACTTTCTGTGGACTTTAAATCTTCGTTTATATATAAATAAATTATTGTTCCCCTTAATTCTAGTGAACGAGCATTATTATTACCAAATGATTCAATTAATTCAACTACTTTATCTTCTATATTATATAGAAAATCTTTAGTCAGCTCATTAAATAATGATTGATAACCTTCCTTCAACTGGATTTTTGAGCCAAAATATTCAGGTCCCTGACAATATTCAACCTTTAATATCTTATTCTTGAAAAGATAATCTAAATCACTGGTTAGTTCAACCGCATATGGTCCATAGGTAAATAATTTAAAATTATAAAAATTGTCGATACAATAAAGTTCTTGAATAATATATACTAATTGATGTAAAGATATCTTACTTAAAATAAAACCTTTTTTTATCATAACCTCAGTTATCTTAACTAATAATAAGTATTTTTCATCTATATCCATATTACCCCCCCTAACACAATCTTATATCTGATCTCCTACATTATTAATTATGCATTAGTCTAAGGGATAATGCTTATATTGCCTATTTTCTTAAGGAATCCAGTGATCAATCATTTTTAATTTACCTTTACTACAATTAGGGCAAATTACCTTGGTATCTTTTTCTTTTTTATTTTTTTTCTCTGATAAAAATAGATTATCACCCTTACAATTAGGACATCTAGGTTTATCATCTTCTTTTTTTGTTTTTCCAAATAAAAAAGCAAAAAAGTCTTTAAGTCCTTTCGAATGTGCTGGCCAACTATAAAATTCCTCTATTATTATATTTACCTCTTTACCACAATCGAGACATAGCATATCAGCAAATAAACCATCAACTACACTTAATTGTGCTTCTTCGTTTATAGGACCAGGATGGCCGTATGGTATTCTATCACCTTTTTTATTACGGTAAAATTCCCAAGGACCCGAAGTGTTGAATTCCTTCTCACATTCAGAACATTTATAAATAAAATTCTCTCTGATAAAAACACATCCTTTAAAACATCATTATAATTAATTAGTTGAAACAAAAGGACTTTACCAATTATATATTTTATAAAAAAGCTAACTGGTAAAATCCTGAACTACATTTATTTTCTTAGTAACGTATTTAAGGATAATATCTTTATACAATTACTATACTTCGTTAATCCATCCAAAAAGATCTTCCTTTTTACCAGTCTGAATACTAGTTATATTATCATATATTTTGGCTGAGATTTCACCTATTTTACCCTGATTAATCTCGATTTTTTTACCCTGATAAGACAAGCTACCGACCGGTGATATTACTGCCGCAGTACCTGTACCAAAGACTTCTTCTAGAGTTCCATCAGCATTTGCTTGATATACTTCCTCTATAGTAATTTTCCTTTCAATAACCGGAAGGCCCCAGCTCTTAACTAATTCTATTACAGAGTCCCTTGTTATCCCAGGTAATATACTGCCGTCAAGTTCTGGAGTAATAACTTCGCCATTTATTTTGAAAAACACATTCATCGATCCAACTTCTTGAACATATTTTCTTTCATAACCATCAAGCCATAAGACCTGTACAAAACCCTTTTCTGCTGCATTATCCTGAGCTTTCATACTTGCAGCATAATTTCCACTTGTTTTTGCAAACCCTGTTCCACCAGGGGCTGCACGTACATATTCTGTTTCAACATAAATATCCACAGGATTAATACCTTGAGGATAATATGCACCTACCGGAGAGAGAATAACAATAAACTTATAACTTGTAGATGGTTTCAGTTTCAATGCTGAATCTGTTGCTATAATAAATGGTCTTATGTAAAGTGATGTTCCTTCTGCAGCAGGAACCCATTCCCTTTCCATACTAACCAACTCTTTTATAGCTACCAAACAGAATTCAGCATCAATCTCTGGAATACACATCCGTTTATTCGAGTTGTTTAATCTCTTCATATTTTCTTCTGGTCTAAATAGTAATATTTGTCCTTCAGATCCTTGGTATGCTTTCATGCCCTCGAAAACTGCCTGACCATAATGAAATGTAGACATAGATGGTAGGATTTCTAATGGTCCATAAGGTACAATTCTGGGATCATACCATCCTTTACTTTTTTCATAATCCATAATAAACATATGGTCAGTAAAGTTTGTACCAAAACCTAAGTTCTCCTCATCTGGCTTCTCCTCATCTGGCTTTTGTTTAAAGCTATCTGCTTTTTTAATACTAATTTTCATAAAATACTCTACCCCTCTTTACTCATCCCCAAATATAATTTATTACCGTAATAACTATATTTATATAATATTTTAATTGATAAGCTGGCCAAAGTCAAACGAAAATATATAAAAAGGCTTCCCAATTTTATTATATAATTCAGCTATTTCTTTATTCTCAATAAAATCCTATTCATCTTTAATTTTCCTATAAAAAAGCAATACTGCCATTAATATAATCCCTGTCATACTTAATACAACAGATATTCTATATAATACTGTCATACCATAAATATCCATGATAGCACCACCAAATAAACTGGCAAAAATCCCACCAATCCCGAAGATAGACATAGTAAATACTGACTGAGCTGTAGTTTTTAAATGCTTAGGTGCTAAAGTATTTATATGAAATCTTGCGGTAATTAATAAAACTCCAAAAGACATAGATTGTAATACACCAAATATCAAGAAGTTAATCTGACTAACAGCTTCATATACAACAATTACTCTGATCAAATAAAAAATAGTAGCTATTAGTAATAATGGTATAGGTTTAAACTTTATTAACATCTTTTTACCTATAAAAAATATTGGGGCTTCACTGATTGCATTTAAAAATAAAACTATACCTAATAAAGTAGTAGTGCCCCCAACTCCCTTGATAAAATTTGGTAAATATATAAAAATAATATTAGCCGGTATAAAAACCAAAATAGAACTAATTAGTATCATTGTATATTCTATATTTTTGAATAATATCAGAGGATTCCTGTTAACCTTTTCGGTGTTAATAGAAGCATCATTATAATATTTCTCTTGATTATTAATTTCCTTATTATTAATATCTTGATTATATTTCTCTTCAGTTTTATATTCCTGATCAATGATATTATTTTTATTTGAAGGCTTCTCATTATAATGTGGTGCATCATGAATATAAAAAGCTATAATTGCTGTAATAATAAGTAATATAGCATGTACAACAAAGAGGATTCCCCAACCAAAGATATCCAAGGCCTTCCCAAATATAACTACAACTATTGCAAAACCTAACGACCCCCAGGCCCTCATAAATCCGTAATTATGGGCTAATTTATCTGAGCTCTTTAAAATCCAACTATCTAATATTGACTGCTGTGGTGCCCAAAAGAAGCCTATAATTGCTGTAGATAATAAGATAAGCCACCAATTATAATATGGAAATGGTAAAACCACCAGGGCAATCACAATCATTCCTAATATAAATAACAGCTTATTAATATTATATATATCACTTAGATATCCCAGGATCGGTTCACCTATAAGTCCCATAGCTGTCCTAACTGAAATTATAGTTCCTATCTCTATATTACTGTATCCCATATCTGTTAGATAATAAACTAAATAGCCGCCATATATCGCCCATGAACTCCAAAAAGCCCACTGCAAAAGACTAAATTTAGTAACTTGTTTTCTGTATTGCTGCATAATACACCCCGATTATTTTGACATTCCATATTGTGTTTTATAATTTATTACCCTTTTATTCCTTATCTTCACTTTCGATATCGATATAATCATCATCGACAGCATAATGTTTTTTAGAAAACCCCCTTTGATAATCCATACTAAAACCATTTTTATCAAAATATCTGGTAAATCTCTTTTTTATTATAGTAGCATAAAAGTGGCGAGTTCCAGGAAGTATCAATGAAAAACCGGTAATATCTGTTAGCAAACCTGGGGTTAATAACAAAGCACCACCTATTAATATTAGTAATCCGCCTATTAAGTCATCTGTTGGCATTTTACCCTCATTCAAATTAGTTTTTATCTTTTTTATTACTATATAACCCTGGCTACGAGCCAAACCAGCCCCAATTATTCCAGTTGAAGCTACCAATATAATCGTTGCTAAAAGTCCAACACGTTGACCAATCTCGATTAAAAGAGCAAGCTCAATGGCAGGAACTATAGTAAATAATAATAATAACTTCATAAACATAAGACCACTCCTTAATTATTAAATTTAAATATTTAATAGCGAAAACTATCCTTCATGAACTTAGGATGGCCGCTTAGTTTTTACTGTCTTAAATCCTCCCTTATATCTCTTACTGTTTTCTCATCTAGATCATAACCATACTGAAATATAAAATAAGAAATTATACATAATATCGCGGCCACAGGTGCAATTAAATATATACCTGTTGGATTAGCCTTATTATAGCCAAATATATTAAATAATATCGAAAGGGTAACCCATGAGGATAAACCAATCATCATCTTACTAACAAGACCCTGAATGCCAAAAAACATAGCCTGTCTGCTCTGACCAGTAAGATAAATATCCTGATCAGAAATATCAGCAATAATAGCATTTGGAATTATAAATATTGCACTAATAGGTAATCCAGCCAACGCTATTACAGTAAACCCAAAAATTGTATTATCAAAAAATAACCAGGGTCTTCCAATCAAATAGATTAAAGATAGATCAAATGCAGCAAGTAACATAGTGATACTAAAAACCTTCTTTTTACCATACTTCCTTGTAAGCTTTAGTACCAAGGGAGATGCCAGTATTGCAACAATAAAAGTCCCTCCCATCATTAAACCCGAACCACTTTCACTAAGACCCATCAATACCCCACCTATATAAGGCGCAGATATTGTTAGCATATTAACAGTAAACCAAAGAAATAAATTTGCCAATTGATAGAAAACGAAATTCCTATTTTTTAAAAGTGATTTGAAATTACTCCAAAAATCTAGATCATTCTCTCTTCTTATATGTCGCTTCTC
>JBDNGI010000599.1:0-5107 GCA_041689345.1 Halanaerobiales bacterium | reverse complement strand
TTTTTATAAAATAAAATTTATCCTTGACATAATAAATAAAATGAAGTAGCATATATTACAGTTTCAAAGCTATATCGTTTGGTTAAAAATAGTAAAGATATTAATTAAAATTATTGTCTTTTAAACATCGAAACGTGAGTTATAATAAAATTAAATTAAATGTTGCTATAATTTATCAAAATGTTTAATAAAAGAAAGAATTCTGTAGGTAATCTAAAAAAATGTATTTAGTTAAAGAAAGATAGTCATTAACTTTAAAATTATATAATAGTGTTCTTTTCACGACAAAGGTAAACCCATCGAAAGGTGGGGGCACAAAGGCACGGACCTAAAGCATTAATTGCTATGGTGGCCGGTCAGCCGAAGGGGAGAACCAGGAGGAAAATTTTATCTATCAACCTTTTGGTTTGATAGATTTTTGCTTTTTGGTATCCTTTTCTGGGAATTTTGCTTAACCAGAGGAGTGATATTTATGAAAAATAAAATTATACTTATGTTAGTTATAATAATGATAATTTTTAATTATAATGGTATTTCTTTAACCAATCAGAATCAATTTGAAGTTAAGGTAAATGTAGCTGCTATGCAGCAGCTTATTGTCAAAGAGGATGTAGGTGTCTCCTTTACTTATCCTTGGAAGGGTATGGAATCTGGACAACCCTTAATATTTAGGAATGTTGGTAAATTAAATATTAAAAGTAATGTGGATTGGGGACTGAATATTGATTCAATAGAGATTTATAGAGATATTGAGATCTATATTAGTCAGGCAGGTGCTAATACCTGGCAGAGAGTTGATAAGACAAATAGTTTAATAACTGGAGAATATGGCAATCATAATATCAGTTGGGATATTAAAATTGTACAAGCAAGATTAAATTATAATTTAAATAGAGAAAATACAGTTTTATCTAGTCCAACTAAGGATTACCAGGATATTAGAACAGTAAATATGGTCTATACATTAACACAGCTTTAATTTGCTGTATATGGTCAAATTTATGACAGAAGGCTTGTTAAATCTTTAATAAATACGAAATAGATGAAACAAGATTCGTTATTAAATAAATTTATGAAGCAATAATAAAGCCCTTAATTGGGCTTTTTGTAGTTTTAAGACAGAGATATATGAGCTTAAATAATCAGCAAATATATCTAAATTTGTTTATCCAATACTTGTTTTTCATTTTAAAATCGTATATACTATAATTGATGGTGCACAAAAGTGTACACATAAATATTGTCTAGAGGAGGACACTATTAGATGAATAAATTTACGAAGTATGTCAACCCTCATTTGGGCGAATTACTTGAAAACATTAAGCTAGATAAAGAGTACATAAAGGGACATGACTGTTATCTATATGATAGTCAAAATAATGAATATCTTGATTGTATTGCAAATTATGGGGCTGTTCCTTTTGGATATAATCCTAAAGAAATTTGGGAATCTATAATGGATGTGAAAAATTCTGGAGAACCATCTTTGGTTAAGCCTTCAGCACTTAAAGCAGCTGGCGATTTAGCAGAAAAATTAATTGAGCTTGCACCTGGTGATTTGAAGTATGTTACATTCACAAATAGTGGTACAGAATCAGTTGAAGCAGCATTAAAACTTTGCCGTTCAACAACAGGGCGCAAAGGGATATTAACTACTAATAATAGTTTCCATGGGAAAACCCTTGGTTCTTTATCTGCAACTGGCAACCCTAAGTATCAGAAAGATTTTTGTGCTCCGGTTGAAGGGTTTGTTTGTGTTCCTTATGGGGATTTGGATTCTTTAGAAGAGGAATTAGAAAGAAACAGTGATTTTTATGCTGCTTTTATTGTAGAGCCGATTCAGGGAGAGGGTGGGATTGTAACTCCTCCAAGGGGGTATTTGAAAAAGGCTAAAGAAATATGCCATAAATATGGTGTTTTATTTGTACTTGATGAGGTACAAACAGGATTAGGGAGAACAGGCTCATTATTTGCCTGTGAACAAGAAGATGTAAGTCCAGATGTCCTGCTTCTTGCTAAAGCTTTGGGTGGTGGGATTATGCCTATTGGTGCTTGCCTTAGTACTGAAGATGTCTATAATGAAGAATTTGCTAATAAACATTCATCGACTTTTGCTGGGAATACCTTAGCATGTAGAATTGGAATAAAAGTCTTGGATTTACTGATTAAAGATGATAATCTTCTTATGAAAAAAATAAAAGAAAATGGTAAAGAGTTAAAAGAAAGATTAGAAATCTTACATAAAAAATACCCTAAACTTATCAACTCCATTAGAGGAAAAGGATATATGTTAGGGATTGAATTTAATATAGATAGAGAGACATTTCCTGGGAGTCTATTGGGGATTATGGCTGAACAGGAGTTATTGACACCGATTTTATCTAGTTATCTATTAAACCAGGAAAAATTAAGGGTGGCACCAACACTAAATGGAAATAATGTTATTAGAATCGAGCCGCCATTAATCATGACACGTGAACAATGTATCCATGCTGTTAATGGTATTGAAAATATGCTTAAAGTACTACAAAATGGTAATACTGCACAATTAATTTCTTATCTTATTAATGCTGATGATGATCGAGAATATCCTTCTTATAAGAATGACTATCTCAATGATGCTAAACCAGGTTTGCAAGAAGATGAGGGTAGATTTGCTTTTTTAGTTCATCCACTTGACCTAAGTAATTACCCTGAGTTTGATGAAAGTTTACAGACCTTTAATGAACAGGAATTAAGGGAATTAACAACACGCTGGAATAATTTAGTTGAACCATTTGTAGCTGGTCAAACAAGAATTAAAGCCCCTAGTGGCAAAGAATGTTATGGAGAGTTTATTGCTGTTCCTCATACAACAGAAGAATTGCTGGATATGTCTAAAGAAGAGGCATTAGCTCAGATAAAAAAAGCAATTGGACTGGCTAAAGAGCGGGGGGCTAAAATAGTAGGTCTAGGGGCTTATACTTCAGTTGTTACCATGGGTGGTCTATATGTACGTAATATTGACATGCCAATTACAACTGGAAATAGTTATACTGTTGTTTCAGCTGTTGATGCTGTATTAAGTGCCCTGGATCGTCTAGAAATTTCTCCTGAGAAATCTGTAACTGCTATTATTGGGGCAACAGGATCTATTGGTAAAGGTGCTGCCATGTTAATGGCTCAATCTGTATCAACATTATTATTACTGGGGAATCCTGATAACAGAAAATCTAGTATAAAGCGTTTAACTAGAATAGCTGGAGAGATTTATCAATTTATAGCAGGGCAACTGGCTAATAATATTGAATTTGCAGCGGGAACTATAGGTGATAAAGTTCAACAGCTTAATAATTTTCCAGCAGCTGATGCTAGCTTGAGTGAATTTGTTAATTTTGCTAAAGAAAGCTCTGAAGCCAATCCATATACAAGTCCTATAATTATATCTGCAAGACTTGATGAGATGTTACCTATGGCTGATGTGACAATTAGTGCTACTAATAGTATTGCTAAATTTATTACCCCAGATATCCTTAAAATTGGTGCTGTTATCTGTGACATCTCTCGACCTAAAAACGTAAGTGAAATGGTGGAACAGGAACGTCCTGATGTCTTGGTGATTGATGGTGGGGTAATTGAGGTTCCAGGAAAACCATCAATGGGATGGAACTTTGGCTTTGAAAAAGGCCTTGTTTATGCCTGTATGGCAGAAACAATGCTGCTTGCACTGGACCATCACTATGAGAATATTAGTATTGGTTCATCTGGAGTAAACCTGGATAGTATACTCTATACTAGGAGTTTAGGTGAAGAACATGGGTTTAAGATGTCAGAATTAAGGAGTTTTGATAGGCCGCTTAGTAAGAGCAAATGGCAGCAGGTAATTGATGTCAGGAAAGAAGAAATTGCTGTCAATTAAGTGGATTATTTTATCCGATATCAACCCCGGAACTCGTTTATAGACGATTTTTGGGGTTTTATTATTAAGGGGAGGGATATTTTTGGAAGATTTAAAAAGAGTGATTAAGCAACAAAGGGAATTCTTTGCAACTGGTAAAACAAAAGATGTGGATTTTCGCCTTGAGCAACTTAAAACCCTTAAAAAAGCAATAATTGAGAATGAAGATGAAATAATGGAGGCACTGAATAGGGATTTGAATAAGGCTCCATTTGAGTCATATGGAACAGAAATTGGTTTTGTATTAGATGAAATAAACTATATTAAAAAACATCTTCCTAAGTGGGCAAGGCGTAAAAGAGTAAAAACACCGATAATGCATTTTTTATCATCTAGTTATATATATTCTGAACCATATGGAGTAACATTAATTATGTCACCCTGGAACTACCCCTTTCAATTGGCCTTAGTGCCCTTAGTAGGATCTATATCAGCAGGAAATTGTGCAATTGTAAAGCCGTCGGAGTACTCACCATATAAAAAACATTTAAAGTTATTAAAAAAAATTATGGGTTAGAAGTAAAAAACAGATGATATATGTAGCCACTCTGATGGAGATATTATTTTTGGATATCTCTGTAAAATTTATTAGGGATTTTAGTGTGTCTACAGAAAACGGGAAGCATTTTTACTTGCATCCCGTTACTTAAAAATGTATTAAATTAATCTCCTTAACCGTTCTAATATTTACTATTCTTTAATTATGGTTTATTTGCTATGAAATCCTGAAGTGCCTAATAATAGTAGTATTAAGATAAGGAAAATAACAGCTACGCCGCCACCACCATAACCTTCTGTAGAAAGAAAATCACCCATAATTATACCTCCTTTGCTATATGTTTATATTACTATATGATTTAGATATTTTTTTGTGAAAAGACTTATAAAACTACCCCCTAGACTTTATCGGGGGTATATAATTCTCCTTTATACTAATAACCTATACCCATAGTACTTATGACTAAAAGGATAAGGATTAAAAATAAAACAGCGGCTTCACTGTCACCATAACCACCATAACTACCCATAAATACACCTCCTTCGCTAGATAAAGTATATTATTATATTATAAAATATTATATTCAGTATATATTCATTTAGTGAGAGAAATCAGTCATTTTAGCGAAAGCATAGCTAATTTTAGCATTATATAAGTTTAATTGATGTATT
>JBDNGI010000598.1:0-2510 GCA_041689345.1 Halanaerobiales bacterium | reverse complement strand
GAACTAGTAGTTCCCTGATCAATTGATAAAATATATTTCATTAAGACACCACCCAACTTAAAATTAATAGAACCTTATTTATCTAAGGACAACTTCAAATAGATTTTCTATTACTAGGTAATTACGACAGCCAACTCAACTAAAAACTATTTTGTAATAATCCAACTAAATCTTTGACACTATTAAGTACATAATCAGCTTCTTGCTCTGCATTTGGCAAATCATCTCTATTAGTTTCACCACTCAAAACCAAAATGCTTGTAATATCAGCATTAATAGCTGTTTGAATATCTGTATATAAGCGATCTCCCATCATTGCAAAATCATTTTTACTTAAACCAGTTTTATCTTGAACAAAATCAATCATTAGTGTATTGGGTTTACCAATAACCAAAGGTTCCCTACCAGTAGATGTTTTTAGCAAACTAATCAGGGCCCCACAATCAGGCATACTCTTTCCATCCGCTAAAGGACAAACATAATCAGGATTTGTTGCTATATATGGTATCCCTTTTAAAATAAGATCATGGGCATCCCATATTTTTTTATATTCCAATGTAGTATCAAAACCCAAAACAAGAAAATCTATACCTTTTGTTTTATCAGTAGTAAGACGAATACCATTTTCTAAAAATTGTTTTTCTAAAGATGGAGTACCTAGTAGATATACTAAAGGATTATCTTTTTTATTAAGAATATAGCTACTGGTAACATCTCCAGATGTTATAATTTTATTTAAGGAGATTGCTATCCCAAGATTTGATAATTTTTCTACATAATCAGATGGACTTTTTGATGAATTGTTTGTAAAAAAGAAAAATTCCTTATTAGATTTTTTTAAAATTTCTATAAAATCTTTAGCACCATCTATTAAATTATTGCCCAAATATATTGTACCATCCATATCAAGTAAGAAACATTTCACTTTCTTAATTTCTTCCATAATGTTAAATCACTCCCTGTATAAATTTTCTTATCTCAAGGTTATTACTAAGACTCCCACTTGTACAAATTGGCTGACTACCGCCAAGTTCCAAAACAATTGTGTCTTACTCGAACGTCCCCTGAATAAGTAACATAAGTATAATTAAAACATATAATAAAATGTCAATATTAAAAGAGTACTAAATAAGATTGCTTTTCAATAATTAAAGTTATCTTTAAGTTAATTAATCTTGTGTCTGACATATTCATATCTAATAATGGAGGTTTAAAATAATGATCTTAATGAATCAAAGGCTCTCTCCAATAAGAGCTGAAATTCACGGTGGTCCTTTAGCCCCAAATATCGGAGGCATAGTTAATTTTTATAATGTACCTGGGGGTACTGAAGTTTGTGCTGATATATCAGGATTACCACCATATCAACCTGCATCTGATACTAATGAAGATCCCATAGGACCACATGGTTTCCACATACATGAAAATGGAAATTGCAAAGTTGGTGATCCTGACAATCCATTTCAAGCTGCTGGTGGACATTGGACAGCAGATAAGCAGCCACATGGTAATCATGCTGGAGACTTCCCTGTATTATTTTCAAATAATGGAAGGGCAATTATCTGTTTCTTCACAAATAGATTCAAACCTAGAGATATAATTGACCGTTCAATTATTATACACCAAAACCCTGATGATTATCGCAGTCAACCAGCTGGAGATGCTGGGAAAAGACTAGCCTGTGGACTTATAAGAAATTATTCCAAGAGTCACTTTCCTTTTTAAGTTCATTTAATAATTAGAATAATTAGATACTGTTAGTGTTTTTAAGATAATTAATTAAATCATCTTTTACAGTTTTTTTGAAGTGACCCTTTTCTAATTGCCAGTATTGTATTGTAGTATCATCTTTACAAATTTCAACTAGATTTGGATGACAGGTTAAAATAAAAACTTGATGACTTTTTGATAATTCATTTAATAATTCCATTGTTTCAACCAGATGATAACTATCGAAGTTAACAAAACTATCATCTACTATCACAGGTAAAGCAGGTTCAATTTCTTTTATCCTACTAATTCTAATAGCCAGGAAAAGCTGTTCATTTGTTCCACGGCTTAAGATATCGGTACTCTCCTGTATAGTCCCATCCTTTAGCAAAGCCTGAAAGTCACCTTTCATTATTTTTTCAGTAGGTAAGATTGCTTTATATTCACCACCGGTGATTTTTCTGAAATATTGGCTAGCACCAGCTAACAATTTATCCTTCGTCTCTTGGATAAATGTTTCTCGTACTTTCTTTAATATATATGCAGCTGTTTTATTAATCGCGTAATCTTCAGCTAGATAACTCAATTCCTGTCTCCCTTGATCTACCATAGTTGAACCCTTTTTCAATTTTTTGTCTGTTGACAAATCAGCTAATTCTTTCTTGATAATTTGTTCTTTCTCCTCTAATTCCTTTAAATCAACTGCTAAATTTTCAATTTGGTCAAGACTAGCATAATATTTAGTTTCTACACTTTCCAAAGATAAAAATTGTTCATATAAATAAATAAAACTACTATAT
>JBDNGI010000597.1:0-2642 GCA_041689345.1 Halanaerobiales bacterium | reverse complement strand
TTAAAAGAGAAAGAAAGTGAAGATATAAATGGATCCAAAGAGGAACAATCTAACGAAAAAGCAAGTAGAGTTGAAAAGTTATCTAAAGATAAGATGAATACTTGCAATGAAAAAAATTATCATGAAATACAGGAATTTGCTGATACAAATGAAACTAAAGAAATGGATAGTTTTAAACAAGATACATTTGTTAGTCAGCAAGAAGATAATTTAAAAGGAGGTATGGTAATGCCAGAAGTACAGCAAGTTGAAGGTTTAGAATTGATAAAGACCCCTGTAGTTGTTGGGGAAAATGTTATTCAGAAAATGGAAGTTACTGATTTAGTGCTTGATATGCCTGCAATTAAGGTTAGAGATATAAATGCATCAGTAAGGGATATCCAGACAGACGTTATTGATGGTAAAGTCATTATTCAGGGTACTATACATAAACAGATTTTTTATGTTGGTACTGATGATATAATTCATCATCAATCTGAAGATATTGAATTTAGTACATTTATAGACGTTCTTGGTGCAGAACCAGGTATGGATGTCCTTGTTGAACCTACTATAGAGCATGTTGTAGCTAAGTTAATTGCAGATGGGGCTATTTTACATCAAAAAGTTGTTCTACAGTTTTTTGTTAAAGTTCTCTCTGTACAGCAATTAATAGTAGAAGTTGGCTCAGGTCCTTTGGTAAAAACAGATCGGGTAATTGGTGAAAACGCAGTACAGACTATGGTTATTAATGACGTGACATTGGCTGTGGAAGCTATTAAAATAGTAGACATTACTGCTGAAGTAAGGGATTTAGAAACAGAGGTTATTGATGATAAAGTTATTATCCAGGGTATTGTTCACAAACAATTATTCTATATAGGTGAAGATGATGTAGAACACCACCAGGGAGAAGATATACCATTTAGTGAATTTATAGATATACCTGGAGCAGAACCAGGAATGAATGTGCAAGTGCATCCAACAGTTGAGCATATAAAGCAGGAATTAAGTCCTGATGGAACAACTGTAGCTCAAGAAATTGTATTGGAATTGTTTGTGAAGGTTACCGAGACAGTTCAAATTAATATTGTAACTGGTGATGACTCACTAGTTATGCTTCCTGAGGTTATTGGAGAGAATATGAAACAGATTTTAAGTGAAACTACACTGGACCTAGATCTACCAGCAATTAAAGTTAAGGAAATAACCGCTACATTTGAAGATATTAATGCTGTTGTTATAAATGATAAAGTGATTGTTCAAGGTATAATTCACAAACAGATTTTCTATGTTGGAGAAGATAATGTTGAATACCATCAGGCAGAAAATGTTCCATTTAGTACATTTATCGATGTTATGGGCGCTAGGCCTGATATGGATGTTGATGTAATCCCAACAATTGCCTTTATAAAACCGATACTATCACCCACTGGTGAACTCTTGACTCAGAAAGTAATTGGTGATATTTTTGTAAAAGTTTCTGAAAACATCCAGTTTAATGTTAGTGAAGTTGGCCCATATGGTGTTTAGTATAAAATATGACAATTAAATATGTAAAAAAGCCTGGAGTAAAATCCAGGCTTTTAATTATTTATGTGTGATATTTATTACAATTGTTAAATTCTAATACTAAATTAGTGTCAAGACTAAAGAGGATATGTATAGGTATTTCATATAGATTTTAAAAAATTTAAAGATTTTTAGTTGGCTCATTTACTCTGACTAAATCAACTCTTTCACTGGTCACCTCATTATATAAAATAAAGATGACTTTATCTTTATAAAAGTAATCTGCAGTAACAGTAAGAAGATGATAAGTACCTGGAATTTCTTTCCCTACCATTATAACCTCATATCCTCTGTATTGTACTAAATTAACTTTTCCATTTAATACTAGTACAGCTAATTCTCCTTTTTTTATATTATAATTACCATCAAATTGTAGATATCTCAGTTTTTTATTGAGATCTTCATTTTCCATATAATTATATACATAAGCCCGAGTTTTGCCTGTGATTCTATCAATATTCCTCACTTTTTCATTATTGCGTCTTAATGGTATATATTGAACTGCAGGATACTTGAAAATTTCTCGTGAATAACCAAATGGCATATTTTTCACCCCCAGAATATTTTATGATAGAATCATTTTTGGTGTGAAAATATTTTTGTCATATTTAACTACTATTTTATATATATATATATTAGTATAGTAATTAGGTTTTCACACTTTAGCTGTTTATGCATATATTATAAGTGATAAGTTTAATAATTTTAGAAAGGAGGGATCAGATTGGCTATTAATTTTAATGAAGAGCTAATCAGAGTTGAATATGTTATTGGTGAGGAAACAGTAACTGAGTCAATTACAGGCACTATAACTATACCAGAAGAAAAGCCCCCTGCAGAGCGGATTATTGATGTAAAAGAATTCGGTATAAACAATTTGCAGACTGATATAGAAGAAGGTGGGGTTGATATAACAGGAGAAATTGAAGTTGGAGTAACCTATGTTGGTATTGTACCAGAAGGTGAACCACAACAACCTGTACACTTAGTTCATGGTACGCTCTCTTTAAGAAATTTTGTTGATATCCCAGAAGCAGAGCCTGGTATGAATGTTTCTGTAGATGTAACAGTAAGAAGGGTTTCTTTTGATC
>JBDNGI010000596.1:0-3258 GCA_041689345.1 Halanaerobiales bacterium | reverse complement strand
ATTGAAGAAAAAAGAAAAAAATTATCGGAAACAAGAGATTTATATAGCAGTATCATTTCACAAAAAAAAGAAACACAGAGTCTAATTGAGAATCTCCATAAAAGGAAGAGATTGAGGGAAGATGAGCTTAATTCTTTGAAAGAGTCAATATATGATTATAAACAAAGGCTTAGAAATACTGGAGCTAATGCAAGTGAAAATGAGATACATAGTTTGTTATCAACTTTGGAGAAGAAAAGGATAATAATAAAAGATAATGAATCAATACTGAATAAACTTAGTGGTATTTACGACTCTGCTAGAAAACAGCGTTATTTTATTGAGAGACAGCAAGAATTAGAGAGAAAACAGGAAGTACTAAAAAGGTTAGAAAAAGAATATAATGTCTGGAAAGAGACAAAGGATTATTTAAGGGTATTACGAGATAAAGTTAAAGAAAAAATGATAGAAGAATCAAATGATAGGTTAAGAAAAATTGAAAAGCAAGTTAACTATTACTTTGATTTATTGAATCCCCATCCATTGTGGAAAAAAGTGTGCTTTAGTCCTGTGTCAACAGAGAGTAGTCGTTCTGATAAAGGAGAAGCGAGAATTATTATTAAATCACCTCGTTTTGAAGAAACAATAGGAAAAGATTTTGATGAAAAAGGGAAAATGATAAGTGAGAATGCTGTTTCTGCAAAGTATTCGTTAAGTACAGGACAGTTAAATGTATTGGCCCTATCTATATTTTTAGCACTATCTGAAACCAGTAATACAGGTTGGAATACAATTTTTCTAGATGATTCTATTCAGGCATTGGATGATATACATGTTGCAGAATTTGCAGAAATCATACGTAGATTTTTATATGATCGTCAGGTTATATTAACAACTAATAATAGAAATTTACTGGAATTATTAAAACGAAAGTGTAGAGGCCAAGTAAATGATGGTAAAACTATCATCATATATGAAATTATGGGAGTTAATGAAGAAGGACCTAAATTTAAAAAGTATTATTTGGAAAAATCTAAGGTATATGCCCTTGTATAAATGGGAAATAGATAGAGACGGAAACTATTTACGATAAGTTGAATTTAACACATAATAATATATTGTATAATAATATAAGTATATGTTTATACTTTTAAAAAAGGTATTTTTAATTTAAAGTAGAATAATAATTAATAAGAATGATTTAATTTATATATACTACTGAAACAAATATATATGGGTAAAAGGGAGGTCGAGACTATGAACATGCAAAAAATAGAAGATTTAAAGCAAAAGGCTATGGATTTAAGATATAATAATAATTTTATAAAAGATATAAATAATAATAAAAAGTTCTTATTGGAAATCAATACTAAAGAGGCATATACGATGTTAGCTAAAAATATGTTGATGAAATTTAATGATCAATTTGTTAATATAATAGATAAGTTTTTGTCTTTAAAAATAAATGAAGATAAATTTATAATGAATTGGCTTAAAAATCAATATCGCCCTTTTTTTAATAAGTTCATAGCAAATTTAAACATTTCAACTATTGACAAATTGATTGATTTATCTGTAATACTAGATAATCAGGTCTTTTATTTGGAAAAGGCGTTGGATGGAACTTTAGCTGAACTAAAGTTAGCTATTTATGAAGTACCAGATGAGCTTAAGAAGAAATTTAAATCATCAGATCTATTATTAATAGAGAAACAGGTTGAACAGCATACAGTTAAGAATATGGTTATAGAAGTATGGGGAAATAGGGAAACCATTAATCAAAATACTATGGATATTAATCTGTTTAATATGTTAACTTCTAATAGACGATTTGGACAAAGAAGAGACTGGTCTTCAAAACTTTTAAAGAATAATATAAAACACAAAGAAAGAAACTATAATAGACCAGATTGGGAGGAGGAGGCTGTAATATGGAAAGAGAAAAATGGAACGAAAATACTTACTTATTAGATTCTAAATTGAAGAAGATTGATGCTCGTTATTTAGATTTAAGTAGAAGCGAAGAAAATTTAGATTTATCACGTAAATTTGACTTTGAGTTAGTAAAGCAAGAGGAAAACACACTATATATAAAATTGATTGATCATGTTTTCTTTAAACCTGAAGGCCCATTTGAAATTACAATTGACTATTTAGGTATATTTAAAAGTGAAATTAATCTTCCGGAGAAGATTAGTAAAGATATATTAAAGTCCATAGCATATCCTTTGTTAATGCATTCTGTAACTCTTATTGCAAATATAACTGAGAAATTTGGAATGATACCCCTTATTATACCGCCTTTAAGTGAGGGCGATGAGGATGAAAATGATTAGGTTTAAAAAAACGGAAGCTTCTAATTATGGGTACTTGAAAAATTGTGAAATTTTGCATGGACTGATTGAAGAATTGCTAAAAACAGAAGAGGATATTTTTACTGAGATATTAAAAATTATTCTATCTTGTAAATCAGAAAAGGAGTATGAGGAGTATACTATTAGGTTTTTTACCGAACATAAAAATGTAAAGAATGAAGCTGTTAAATGCTTAAGTTACTTAGGGAATATTTATAATAGTGATTATGATAGCGGTGGTTTAAGGGGTAGGTTTTTAGAATTACTGATGTTTTACTTGCTAAAAAAAGAGTATACTAATGTAGATATGCGTTGTTTCCTTTCTAATGGTATTAAAACTTCAGAGAAAGAAATTGATGTATATGGCTGGGATGATAAAAAGATTCATGGTGAGTTCTTTGAATGTAAGATAAATTATAAACATATCTATGATGAAAAATGGGGAGAATATTTAAAAAATTTAACTGAGGTTAATGAAATATTTAATTCAAATAACAAATATGGCTTTGTATCTTTGGCTAATGATAAGGCCTTTTTTTTATATATGAAAGATAGAATAGGGAATAATTATGGATTTAATAAAGCTTTGATAATAGGAAGAAAGCTGTTATATCCAAATAATTTTTTTAAAAGAGCTAGTTGTAAATATGTTTAGATACATATCAAAAATATAAAATATTATTTATAGAATCTTGGGGTATATATTGACCCTCTAAACTAAGAATATAGTATAGGAGATTAACATTTATAGCTGATAATATACTGAAAAACACGTGTCGCCTTCAAAAAGTCCATACAAGCAAAGCGATATACAGAAACACAAATAAAAGGGGAATATTGTAAATTATAGGCGATACACATGGAGGCAAATTAATTTTCCGTTGATAGGAAAAAGGCTTTTAGACTATCTCTTTAGATTTGATTT
>JBDNGI010000595.1:0-2640 GCA_041689345.1 Halanaerobiales bacterium | reverse complement strand
GCCTTTCAGAGACAGAGACAGTTTGTTTCTGATGCATCTCATGAATTACGTACTCCGATTTCTGTAATTCAGGGTTATGCTAATTTGCTTGATCGTTGGGGGAAAGAAGAGAAAGAAGTAAGGGATGAGGCTATCGAAGCAGTAAAAAAAGAAGCTAAAAATATGAAATCACTTGTTGAAGGGCTGTTATTTTTAGCTCGTAGTGATGATAATAGGGTTGATATAAATAAAGTAGAGTTTTATACAGATAAACTAATGACTGAAATTTTACAAGAAACAGAGATGATAGCTGATAAAATAAATATATATAGTGAAAGAATGGATAGGGTTCTGCTATATGCAGATAGAGAATTAATTAAGCAAATGTTAAGAATTTTTATTGATAATAGCATTAAATATACACCTATCGCCGGGGAAATCCAGCTTAATGTAATTGCCCATCAAAATAAAATTAAATTTGTTATAAGGGATACAGGAATAGGTATTCCTCAAGAAGATATTCCGCATATTTTTGAAAGGTTTTATAGAGTAGATAAGGCACGCTCTGACAAAAAAGGGACAGGTCTAGGGCTATCTATAGCTCAATGGATTATAAAACAACATGATGGACAGGTAAGTGTATTAAGTAGTCCTGGTGAAGGTACTATAGTAGAAGTATCGATACCTTTATAGTTAACGTCAAGGGGAAAATTAGATTAAGTAAAAATAAAACTATTCTACGTGAACCTCTCGGCAATTGAATTACCGAGGATTCTTAAGAATTTCTCCTAAATTAAAATAAAGGTTTAAGTGGAGTTTTTTGAGGCAGATTGATAAAGTGTGTTCTTAGTTTCCCTAAAGGATGACCTAAAGACCAGGCCCTAGTTAGCGGCAGTTAGCTATCGGATAAAAATTTGCCTAATAACCCGAAAAGGACCAACGAATATTATTCGCTGGTCCTTTAAAAGGAGGATAAAAAATGAAAAAGTATATATTATCCCCTTATAAACATCAAATTGATTAGTTTTAATGTAAACCTTTTCTTATAATTTTATGTTCTTATAAGGGATTAAATACATAATAGCATAAATTAAATAATTTGTAAAGGGGTAAATTCAAAAAAATAAATTAAAAATGTAAATATGTCGATATTACAAATAATATAAAGATTTACTTTATGCTTTTATAATCATATAGGCAGGTAAATTATGGAATATTCCGAATGTAAAATTATAAAGAATTTACTATAGTAAGATTTTGCGTTATAATAATATATGTATGTTTTAGTTTCCGCAGGTTAACAAGTGAGTAAATAACAAGATGTACAATGTTCCTAATGGAGGTGTTTTATGTGTCAGATAATATTAAGAAAATAAAAGGAGATGTAGTTGAGTTTTTAAATGAAGATACTGTTATCAATGATACATGGGTAGAAAAAAATCACCCAATTGATATTGCTGAGGCTTTATCAGAATTAGAAGAGGAAAAAGTAAATAGTTTTACTGATCTTTTAAATAATAGAGACTTAGCTGATATTCTTGAGCAATCAGATGAAGAGTTACAGGTAGATATTCTAAAGCCAAAAGAAATAGATGAAATCATTGATATCTTTTCACATATGGCTACAGATGAAATTACTGATATATTAGGTAATTTAAACATAAAAAGACGTAAAGAATTACTGCAACGTATGAAACAAGGCGAGGCAAAAATAATAAAGGATTTTTTAGGATATGATATCGAATCTGCTGGTGGTATAATGACCACTGAGTATATTCTTTTAAACAAAGGATTAAATACAAAACAGGCTTTAGATAAAATAAAAGAAATTGGTCCAGATACTGAAGTTATTGATACAATATTCATTATGGATAATAATAAAATACTGGTAGGTGCTGTTGACTTAAGAGATATTTTAAATTCACCAGATCAGATATTATTAGAAGAGATTATGGATGATAATATTATTACAGTATCTCCAGAGATTGATCAGGAATTAGTAGCACACCAGGTTGCTAAATATAATTTGACAGCACTTCCTGTAGTAAATAAAAACAATATATTATTAGGTATAATTACAGTTGATGACGTCATAGATGTAATTGAAGCCGAAAATACAGAAGATATGTTCAGAATGGTAGGTGTCCATGAGGAAGAAAGTATTAATAGTCCTTTGTTAAAGTCAATCAGAAGGAGATTGCCCTGGTTATGTATTAATCTTGGTACTGCTTTTTTGGCAGCGTTTACAGTTGGTTTGTTTGAAGATGTCATTGCCCAGGTTGTAGTCCTGGCTGCTGCTATGCCAATCGTTGCTGGAATGGGAGGAAATGCTGGTACTCAGACATTATCTGTTGTAATTAGAGGAATTGCCTTAGGTGAAGTTGATTCAAACCAAAGCTGGAAACTGGTCTTGAAAGAAGGTTTTCTTGGTTTAATAAATGGTGCTGCTACAGGTTTATTAACAGGGGTAATACTTTATATGATGTATGGTAACCCTTATTTGGGGCTAATAATCTTTCTGGCTATGATTTTAAATTTATTGATAGCTGGTTTATTTGGTTTTTTAATTCCCTTAGGTTTAAAATCAATGGGGGTCGACCCGGCCCTGGCATCGGCAATATTTCTAACTACTGCCACAGATGTCTTTGGTTTTTTTGTTTT
>JBDNGI010000594.1:0-6945 GCA_041689345.1 Halanaerobiales bacterium | reverse complement strand
TTTGCACCTAATGAAGTTGCAGCCTGGACAAATTCTTCATTTTTAATGGAAAGAACCTGTGAACGCATCAAACGGGCTGTACCCATCCAACCAAAGGTAATAAGGGCAATCATCATGTTTGTAACACCCTTACCTAGTATAGTTGTCAATACTATTGCACCAATAATAAAAGGTATGGACATAAATATGTCAGTAATTCTCATAATTAATTCATCTACCCAACCACCGTAATAAGCTGCTAATGTACCGGCTATTATTCCGATGATTGTACTAATACCAACAACTACAAAACCAATTAAAAATGCTGTTCTCGTTCCCCAAATAATTCCATAGAAAATATCATACTGTCCTTCTGCAGTTCCAAAGATATGCTCACTACTTGGAGGCTGTGGTTCAAAAATCCAACCAGCCCTAGGTATAAAATATGGATCCCGAGCATTTTGCGCTGGAGCTATCCATGGTGCAAAAATGGCGATAAGTCCTAATAATATTACAATAACTAATCCAAGTAATGATATCTTATTTTTAAATAATCTAAATAATACTTCCTGCCATTCCATCTATATCACTCCAATCTTATTCGAGGGTCTATTACGGCATATGAAACATCAACACATAAATTTATTATTATTAATAAGAAACCAAAATATATAGCGCCGCCTAATACCCCGGCATAATCCAGTTGCCTACCGGCTTCAGCCATAAACTTACCAAGACCGCGAATATTAAAAATAGACTCAGTAACTACCAGGCCTCCCATTAAACCAACAATCATTTGTCCTGCAACAGTAATTACAGGTATCAGTGCATTTCTAACAGCATGTTTATTAATAACTACATTTTCTTTTAAACCCTTTGAACGTGCTGTCCTTATATAGTCTTTCTGCAAAGTTTCCAGCATACTAGATCTGGTAATTCTCATTAAAAACGCCCACCATAATATAGAAATTGTCAGAACAGGGGCAACCAAATGTCTAATAGCATTTACAAGAATTCTAAAATCAAAGTTCAAGATACTATCTATTACATATAGCCCAGTATAATTGGCAAACTCTGCTGAATTCACAAAGTCCATAGCCCAATTATCAAGTCTACCAGGCGGGAACCACCCTAAGACACCATAAAAAATCATTAATACTATTAATCCAAAAACAAAGGTGGGAAAAGACCATCCAATTACAGAAAATATCCTAGTTATATGATCCCAGGGATCATTATGATGAACAGCAGCAAAAATGCCGAGATAAATTCCACCTAAAATAACAGGTATCAAAGAAAACAACGTTATTTCCAGAGTAGCGGGAAAACGATCCATTATAGCTTGACTTACTGGCGCTCCAGCAGATTCTGACCAGCCAAAATCACCTTTTACAACTCCACCAATCCAACGTCCATACTGTTGATACCAGGGATCATTTAAACCATATTTATCTATCAATTTATCTAATTGTTCAACTCCACCCTTAAGTTGAGCTGGATCTTTAACATAAGTACTTACTCTTTCGTAAGGACTTAATGTCATAATCATGCTAAATATTAAGAGTGTCACTCCTAATAATATAACAGGTAGAATTATTAAACGTCTTATTATAAATGATAACATTCTTCATCCCTTCCTAGTACAGTTTAAAATCTGGTAAAAAGTACACATATTTTTATATAAAACTTTAGAAAGAGGGGAGGTATCCCCCCCTCTTTTATCTTTGTTTATTTATTATTTATTTATAATTCTATTCTTTGTATAGTTGATAGAAATATAAATTAGGTTCATTTATTGCATCATATGCAAATCCTTTAACATTATCTCTGAAAACATAGTTTCCTGTTGGTTGATATAGATAAATATCTAAGGCTTCTTCATAAGAAATTTGTTGTAATTCTTTATAAATTTCCTCTCTTACTGCTGGATCAGTAGCAGTAACACCTTTAGCAATTAGAGGATCAATATTTTCTTCAGCCCATTTAATATATACATCACCTTTGAAACCACCGTATGTTCCATCACTTCTCAAGAAAGGAACAGCAAAGTTGTGTGGATCAGCATAGTCAGCACCCCAACCGATGAAACCTAAGGTAAACCTACCAGCAATTAAGTTATCAAGATATGTTGACCATTGAATACCACGAACATTAACCTTAAAGTTAGGATTAATTTGTTCTACATAGTATTTAATCATATCAACAGATGCTTTACGTACATCATTACCACTGTTATAAAGAATAGTAATTTCAAATCCTTTATCCCATAATTCTCCATCAAAAGCCTTTTTGAATTCTGCAGTTGCTTCATCAAGGTTGAATTCATAAACATCAGAGTTTGGATCGAATCCTAAGAATGGATCAGGAATAGGTCCTCTTGCCTTCTGTCCCATACCCATAGCTACCTGATCAATAAATGTTTGATAAGGCATAGCATAACTAAAACCCTTTCTTACATGGACATCTGCAAAGAAGTCAGCAGGAATACCTTTACCATCTAGCTTTCCACTATGGACATCAGGATTACCTTCAGTAACGATATCAAAGTTCATTAAACCATTTGTCATAGAAAGACGAGGTAAGTCTTCTATTACATTAACTCCATCCATACCTTTGACCTGATTTAAATACTGTAAGTCAACATATACTGAATCAGCATCTCCACGTTGTAGATACAATTTACGTGTTGACCATTCTTCAACAGATTTAATGATTACAGTCTTCAATCTAGCTGGTTCACGCCAGTAAGATTTAAAAGCACTTAATACTGTACGTTCACCATTAACCCACTCTTTTAATGTATAAGGTCCAGTACCATTCATCTTGTCAAATAATGGGTCTGCTTCCTTTTCTGGGTTATAATATTTAGCAATGGAATCTGCCTGACCATCCCAGTCACCTTGTGCAATAGTCCATTCTTTATCAAGAATAGAACCAACACCATTATCAAGTACAATAATACTTAAGAATGGTGGAAATGGTGCAGGAAAATGAAATACTACATTATTCCCATCTATTTCAATAGCTTTTTCTAAATAGGCATAAACCTCTTCAGATTGTTCAGCTGTCAAGTTTGCTGGATCTTCAACACCTACAAGTTCTGCTGTAATGCTGGACAAAGAACCAACACCATAAAGGGGTTCAAAAAGCATCCACATAGGACCACCATTACGGTCTTGGATTAAACCTCTTAGGAAAGTATACTTAACATCTTCAGGGGTTAGATCATTACCATTATGGAAAAGTACACCCTCACGAATTGGGAATGTATATCTTGTACCATCTGCACTTATTAAGCCATTAGCTACAGAAGGTACTTCTGTTGAAAGTAGTGGCTCAAATACAGAGTTACTACCCTTTTTAAACTTAATTAGATTTTCATAAACATTTGTAATAACCTCTGCACTAGCATTATCATACGAAAAATGTGGGTCAAGAGTATTTATATCACCCATGTCAATATCGACATAAGTATCATTACTTACAGCACCTACTAAACCTGAAACCATAAACACTAAAGCTAAAGCTAATACTGATAATTTAATTTTCTTCATAAAAATAACTCCTCCTCGTTTCTAAATTACACGTTTCCTCTTTTTTACTACAACTATCTTTCATGTTAGACTGCCATCTACTACTTTAACAACTAGTACTTCAATAATTTCTTTAACAAAATCAAACTTTTTTACCGCCTGTCCAATATACACCCCCCCTCAAAAAATATATATTAAACAATAAGATTTAAGACCATTAGTAAATAACTCAATGAAGAAACCTAACATATGTCATCACGTCATAATTAATTTTATTATAAGTTAGTGTATATGTCAAATATTTTTGCTTCAATTTCCTGTGATTTCAGAAAGAAAAGACTTGAATTATTCAAAACTGTATATTTTTTTATATTTTTTATATACTTCTAAAACCTGTTTTATATAATTTTTAGTTTCATCAAAGGGCAGATCACCAATTGTGGCATTTCTGCCGTCCCAATTTTTATTATCTAACCACCTTTTAACATTACCACGGCCAGCATTATATGCGGCCAGAACTACAATTAGTTGTTTATTAAATTGCTGCATAAGACTATCTATATACCAACAACCAAACATAATATTAATCACTGGATCTAACAATTTATCTTCTTTAAAATTCGAAACAGCTAATTGTTCTGCAATCCAATGACCTGTATCTGGCATTATTTGCATTAAACCCATAGCACCGCGGTGGGATTGAGCTGATGATATATATTTACTTTCTACAAATATCATAGCTGCAACTAGAGCAGGGTCAATATCATACTCCTGAGCATTAATTATAATAATATCTTCGTATTTTAAAGGATAGATTAGCCTCCAAAACCAATTCATCTGTGATAATATTAGCATAGAAATTATTAATATAAGTAATATAAAAATTACTCTCCTCTTTCCGCCAAATCTATTTGCCAATTTTGCCACCGCACTTTATTTATGATAGTTTGTAAATTTTATAAGGATATTATTAATTATAATTTAATTAATAAAAAAACTTCATATATACTATATATTATATTAATTACATATTAATTTATGATATATATTAATCTAATCTCCTTTTACTATTCCATGAAGTATAAGATCTGCTGTAGCAAGATTTGTGGCTAAAGGTGTATTATGAACATCACATACCCTTAGTAATGCAGTAATGTCCGGTTCATGTGGTTGTGAAGTCAATGGATCTCTCAAGAAAACAACTCCGTCAATTCTTTCTTTAGCAACTTCTGCACCGATCATCTGGTCACCACCAAGTGGCCCGGATTCCATACGTTCAACTGGTAAACCTACCTCTTCAATTATTAATTTACCTGTTGTTCCAGTTGCAACAAGATCACACTGCATTAATATATCACGATGTTTTTTGGCATATTCGATTAATACTTGTTTCTTCTCATCATGTGCAATTAAAGCAATTCGTTTAATTTTCATTTAAATCCCTCCATAGTATCAGAACATCTGCTTTTAAGGCCTCTATACTTCCCGTATTATCAATTACAATATCTGCCTTTGATCTTTTCTTTTCTAATGAAAGCTGTAATTCAATCCTGCTTTCAGCTTCCGCTAAGTTTAATTTGTTACGATCCATTAATCTTTGGATTTGAGTTCCCTTATCTACATATACAACCAAGATTTGATCTACAATCTTGTCCAAATTAGCCTCAAATAATAAAGGGACATCAAGTATTATTATTCTATTTTTTTTACGATATTCCTCTATCTTTTTATGAATTTTAGAGATAATAAGGGGGTGTGTAATCTTTTCCAATTCTTTTCTTTTATCAGAGTTATTAAATACAATTTCACCTAAGTAAGAACGGTCTATATCATTATAATCATCCAATATACCCCTTCCAAACTTTTTAATAATTCTATTATAGGCAAAAGGGTCTTTCAAAACATTGTGTGCTATTTTATCAGAATCTATTACAACAGCCCCTAATTCAGAAAGATATGTGCTTACAGTAGATTTCCCTGAAGCAATTCCACCTGTTAGCCCAATAATCATAAAATATAGCCCCCTTATATCTTTATAAAGAATTCCACTTACAGTTTTATCCCTAATTAAAGACAGCAAAACACCTTGAAGAGTATGTCAAAACTTAATTATTTCCATTTAATTATTTCTAAGTTTAATCATTAAAAAAAATTTAAAATTCCAAGACATATTATAATAAATCCAGGTATAACCTCAAAATGTTCTGGAAGAAAGTTTCCGACCTTATGACCTAGAAGAACACCTCCACCAACAAAAAGTACAGTAATTGTTCCAATTATTATAGGAATCCATAGACCTGTATAACCAGTTAGACCTGCACCAAGACCGGCACCTAGAGCATCAAGTGCAAGGGCAAATCCCAAAAAAAACGCTTCAGCATAGTTTATTGTCCCCGACTTATCAAAGTCAGCAGTTACTGGTTCTTTTAATATGGTTATTATTAACCCCATTGATTTAATTTTGAATGATAATAGCAGCTTCTTTCCGGACAATATATCTTCATGACGATGAGATTCTTTTTCTCGATCATTATTATAGTCCTCTTTACTACTATTACAATTTATATATGCTGAGTAAACAACCCAGATACCAATACCAACTAAAATTAAACTACCTAGTTTTTTTGCTAAATCAAGTCCAATTTTATCTGCTAAAGTAGATCCAAGTATATTTGTTAAATATATTGACATTGCAGATATACTACCTACTAACAGCAACGGCAAAAAACCTATTTTTATTTTACGAATTCCATAAGTGACCCCCACTGCAAAGCCATCAATACTTATAGCCATCGCCAAAATAAAAATAGGCCAGATATGATGAAAGCCCATATATCCACCCCCATATAATTATTATTCTTTGTTATTATATGAGGTATACAGAATATAAGTGATAACTTTATCCCAATGGTATTACTAATATTCCCTAGGACCTGATCTTTAGGCCATCCTGAGGGAATTTAAAAGTAGCAGTTAGTGCTACTAAGTCTTAAAATAAAATAGAACTATAGTTGTTCAGAAGGATAAACAGTTTACTTTTGACAATTGGGACAATAATGTGTTCCACGACCAGCAATTTTCTCCTTGATTATTATATGACCACAGCTTGGACATTCTTTATCTTCCTGTTGATAAACCTTTAATTTATTTTGAAAATTACCCTTTTCTCCTTTTACATTTAAATAATCACTAAAAGATGTCCCCCCAGACTCCACGCCACTCTTCAACACAGAGCGAATCGCCTGATATAATTCCTGTTTTTCTTTTTCAGAAAGGCTGTCTGCTCCACGTCGCGGTGAGATAGAAGCACGAAAAAGAGCCTCATCAACATATATATTACCCAAACCTGCCAGGAAAGATTGTTTTAGCAATAATGACTTTATATTAGTTTTTCGTTTATTTATTAGTTCAATAAATACCTCTAATGTAAATT
>JBDNGI010000593.1:0-3189 GCA_041689345.1 Halanaerobiales bacterium | reverse complement strand
CAGAATATTTATCTATCTTGTTCTTTTTTATCTATTATACAGTTTTTGGACATCGATTCCAGATTATTTCCTAAAATTTAAGTTGAATCGCCGTTATAAGCTGTCTAACCAAAATGAGAAAGAGTGGGTGGTAGATCAGCTTAAGTCATTTATATTAGGATTAATTTTCTTTTATCTTGCTGTGCGCTCCTATTTATATTTTTTATACAATTTCCCCGAGCACTGGTGGCTATACTACACTATACTTGCTTCAGCTTTTACTGTTCTTATAACGTTTATCTTTCCAACTGTATTATTACCTATCTTTTTTAAGCTGGAAATTTATCCAGATTCAGAGGTGAAAGAGCGTTTGTTACAACTAATAAAGAAGGCAAATGTTGAAATTGATGATATCTATGAAATCAATTTAAGTACTAAGATAAATGCAGCTAATGCTGCTGTAATGGGAATTGGCAGTAGTAGAAAAGTAGTTCTTGGAGATAACCTTAAGGATACGTATAGTTTGGATGAAATTGAATCGGTATTAGCCCATGAACTTGGTCATCAAGTACATCGCGATATTTACAAGAGCTTATTAATACAGCCATTATTGATACTCATTATTTCGTATATAATAGCTACTTTTTGGCCAACTATTACACAGTGGTATGGTTATGATAGTATTAATAGTGTAAATACTATACCCATTTTACTGATTTTTGTAGGTCTACTATCATGGCTTTTCTCACCAGTACAGTTAGTATTAAGCCGGATAGCTGAAAAGAAAGCTGATTTATATTCAATTAAATTAACAGGAAAAGCAGACTCTTTTGTTAATGCCCTGGCAAAACTTGCTGACCAGAGTCTTTCACCCTTAAGTGTTAGCTTATATAAAAAGTTTTTTAAATTATCTCATCCCCCTATTAAAGAACGGATAGAATATATTCTTGATAAGGAAAAATAGGCTACAGGATAAATGAAGATATTAACAGAGAATTTAGTAGGTAAATAGTATATTTTAAAATTTAAATACCAGGATATAGAGATAATAAAATGAAAGAGGATTCATATCTACTTGATATGAATCCTCCTTTTTTATAGGGTCTGCTTCCTATCATACATGTTATGGAGATAAAAGACATATAACAGACTCTTTAATTCATTTAAAGTATCATACACCTATTTTAGCAACATTTGACTGCATATCCCAGAGTTTCTTAAAGACACCATTTTCTTTTTGAAGCAATTCTTCATGGGTTCCTTCTTCTACAATCTGACCATCTTCTATTACTATTAATTTGTCAGCATTTTTTAAGGTTGAAAGACGATGTGCGATAACAAAAGTTGTTCGCCCATCTATTAAACGGTCAATAGCTGATTGTATCTTACTTTCTGTCTCTGTATCTACAGCAGAAGTAGCTTCATCCAGGATCATAATCTTAGCATTTTTCAAGATAGCTCTAGCGATAGATACCCGTTGTCTTTCACCACCAGAAAGTCCAATACCCCTTTCACCCACATGTGTATCATAACCCATAGGGAAATCCATAATAAAATCATGGGCATTAGCCATCTTAGCTGCTCTTATAATATCTTCCCTTTCAGCACCTTCGATACCATATGCTATATTTTCTGCAATAGTACCATAGAAGAGGAAAGGATGTTGAGGTACTATGCCTATTTGGCGTCTAAGCCACTGTAGGTCATAATCTCTTATATCTTCATCATCAACCTTTATACTCCCATCACTTACATCGTAAAACCGGGGTAGTAGGTTAACAAAGGTGGTTTTACCGGCACCAGTAGGGCCTACCAGACCGATAGTCTGGCCGGGTTTAACTTTTAGGTTTATATCTGTTAGGACTTCTTCATCATCACCATCATAAGTAAAGGAAACCTTATCAAAGGTTATTTCTCCTCTTAACTGATCTTTATCGAGTATAAGATTTGAGTGTGTATGCTCATCAGTCTCAGGTTCTATATCCAGTATATTAAAGACTCTTTCAGCTGATGTAATGGCCTGTTCATACTGGCCGCTTAAACGGGCTAACGCAAGTACTGGGTTATAAAAACGCCACATATATGCTATAAAGGCTACCAGTACACCAAGTGTTAATCTTTCAGTACCAGTTAGAACATTATAACCCCCATAACCCCAGATCAGTACCGCTCCGACAGCAGTACTTATACTCATTGCTGGGCGAAAAAGACTGCGGGCCTTAGTTGCTTTCATCTGTTCTTTAAATACTTCATTAAGTGAATCGTCAAATTTACTAATCTCTTCATTTTCTTTAGTAAAGGCCTTAACTATTTTGATACCTGGGATTGTGTCACCTAAGATGGCCTTCATATTACCCAATCTGCGCCAGATCCTGTGGAAGATCTTGTGTATTTTTTTAGCAAAAACCAAGGTTAATCCAACTATAATTGGTACAGGTGATAGGGAAATTAAAGCTAACTGCCAATCCATACTAATCAGGATAATAGCTATAAATATAATGGTAAAGAGGTGGTTTAACATCAT
Organism: Halanaerobiales bacterium; assembly: GCA_041689345.1. Classification (GTDB taxonomy): domain Bacteria; phylum Bacillota; class Halanaerobiia; order Halanaerobiales; family DTU029; genus JBDNGI01. The sequence continues at coordinate 686 of JBDNGI010000593.1, read as the reverse complement.
CTGCATACCATTAACCAGAAAGTTCTGCAAGCGCCCAGTATCAGTAGTAACCCGGTTCATAATCTTACCAGTACGGTTTGTATTATAGTAATTAATACTTAATTTCTGGATATGTGCATAGACTTCACTACGTAGGTCTCTAGTGACTTTCTGTCCTATCCATTGTATAAGATAGACTCTAAAACCTAAAAAGATAGCCCTAAAAATATATACTAAAGCCAAGGTCACAATCATATACGTAAAAAGCTGGTATTTTTGGTTTGGAAATATATCATCAATCATTGTCTTTGTGATATATGGTGGAGTAAGGTTTAAAGCCGTTACAACCCATAATAGTGTTAGAGCAAGAAAGGCCTTTTTCCAATATGGTTTAAGATATTTAAACATCCTCTTAAACAATTTCTTTTTGTCAACACATTTGGGACAGACCTTCATACCCTTAGGGACACTACGACCGCAGACAGGGCATTTTTCTTCATATTCTAGGCGCTCCCTTGTCATGTCAGTTAAGTCGGCATCTTTGATACTTTCGTGATCATTATTATTGATTAATTGTTTTACCTTGCTAGCAATCCATTCAAAGCGTTGTATGTAGGATAATGAGAAACGCAAAATACTCTTCGTTGTTTCATTTACCTTGATCTGTAAAAAAGCATTACCTACATAACGCTTAATTTTAACATCTT
>JBDNGI010000592.1:0-5960 GCA_041689345.1 Halanaerobiales bacterium | reverse complement strand
TTTATAATTTGGGTTGGTTAAGAAATCTATATTTAGAAAATGAGATAAGGAAGAGAAGAGAGGAGAGATTAGTATGATTATTGTAATGAAAGACAATGCTGAAGAAAAACACATTAAACAGGTTTTAGCCAGGGTGGAAGAACTAGGTTATACCCCTCACCCCTCACGTGGTGCAAAGAAAATGTTGATTGGGATTATCGGTGACCTAAATAGGGAGGAATTGATAGATTCATTAGGGGCTTATCCAGGTATCGATAAGCTTGTTCCCATAATGGAGCCATATAAACTTGTAGGTCGTTCTTTTAAAGATGGACAGACAGTTATCAATATTGGAGAAAATACAAGTATTGGTGATAAAAAGATTATGATTATGGCAGGTCCTTGTGCTGTTGAAAGTGAAGAACAGGTGATGACTACTGCTAAAAGTATAAAAAAATCTGGTGCTACAGTTCTAAGGGGTGGTGCATTTAAACCCCGCACATCTCCATATAGTTTCCAGGGATTGCACGAAGAGGGTTTGAAAATACTACGCAGAGCTGCTAATGAAACAGGGCTTTCTGTTATTACTGAGGTCGTTGACCCAAGGGATGTAGATTTGGTTGGGAATTATACTGATATTTTTCAGATAGGTGCAAGGAATATGCAAAATTATTTCCTTTTAAAAGAAGTTGGTAAAACACAGATACCTGTTCTTTTAAAAAGAGGGATGAGCGCTACTTATAAAGAATTTTTAATGGCTGCAGAATATATAATGGCTGAAGGTAATTATAATGTTATCTTATGTGAACGAGGTATTAGGACTTTTGAGGATTATACTAGAAATACATTGGACCTTGTTAGTATACCTGTTTTGAAAAAATTAAGTCATTTACCAGTTGTAATAGACCCCAGTCATGGTACAGGACATTGGGATTTAGTCAGTCCTGCTTCTAAGGGTGCTGTTGCTATGGGAGCTGACGGTTTAATTATCGAAGTTCATCCTGAGCCTACTAAAGCCCTTAGTGATGGACAACAATCATTAAAATTAGACACATTTGATAAATTAACTAATGAATTAAAAATTATTGCTACAGCAGTAGATCGGGAAATATAAAATGAATGTTGGAATTATAGGACTAGGATTAATGGGTAGTTCTATGGCTCTTGCTCTCAAAAAATATTGTAATAATATTACTGTATTTGGCTATGACCTAAATAAAAATAATATGGCTTATTGTCATAATAATAATATTATCGACAACAAATTAACTAATCAAATGATATCAGATATGGATATTATCTTTATTGCTGTACCTGTTAAATCAGTAGCTAAGGTTATCACTAATATAAGTCCCTATCTTGATTGCAAAAAGACTTTACTTACTGATATGGGTAGTACAAAATCATATATATGTAGTGAAATAAAGAATAACTTTCCTGATCTTGAGTTCATAGGAGGTCATCCTATGACGGGGAAAGAAGTAAGTGGTCCTGAAAATGGTGTTTCAGATCTATATACTGATATGACATATATCCTTATAGATAATAAGGACCGTTTAAATATAGAACAGGATAGATTAAATAACAATAGTTTAGATGATAAAAAAAGATTATTAGAAAACATCTTAAATAAAATAGGCTGTAATCTGGTTTTTATGGAAGCAGAGACACATGATAAAATTGTTGCTTTAACCAGTCATCTGCCTCATTTTATAGCCATTTCCTTAATTAATAGAATTATTAAATCTGAAGATGATTACCCTAATATAAGTAAAATGATGGGTCAGGGTTTTAGGGATTTTACCCGCATTGCTGCCTGTAGTCCTGATATGTGGAAGGATATTTTTATTAGCAATCGTGACCATATCATGGATCAGCTTAATCAAATGATAGATCAGATGATACTTTTTCGAGAAACAATTGATAATGGTGATGAACAAGAAATATATAAGCTATTAGAAACAGCGCAAGAAAAGCGGCTGTTATTAAATGAAAAATTTGAGAAGGTGAGTAATGATGAGATATAGAACTTATCCAGCAAATAAAATAAATGGGATCATTAATATTCCTGGAGATAAATCTATTTCTCATAGATCCCTAATATTTTCATCACTTGCTGAAGGTGTTAGTTCTGTAAGTGGTTTATTGGAAAGTGAAGATTGCATAAATACCATGAAGGCTTTTCAGGCAATGGGTGTAGATATTTATAAAGATGGTAAAGGCTCTTATATAATAAATGGTGTTGGCTTAGATGGTCTAAAAGAACCAGATAGTATCCTTAATTGTGGAAATTCTGGGACTACAATGAGGCTTTTAACAGGATTATTATCAGCGCAAAATTTCTATACAGTGTTAACTGGTGATCATTCTCTAGTTAAAAGGCCGATGGATAGAGTTATTATACCATTGACATCTATGGGTGCTAAAATATGGGCAAGAAAAGATAAATATGCACCTTTAAGTATTAAGGGGCAGGGACTAACGGGTATTAATTATAATTTGCCTGTAGCAAGTGCTCAGGTTAAGTCATCAATTATTCTGGCTGGTTTATATAGTGATGGTGATATTAAAATTGCGGAACCAGGTAGTTCGCGTGATCATACCGAGAGGATGTTGAAGGCTTTTGGTGTTAATCTTAATATCGAAGGAGATATGATCGAATTAAAGAAAAAAGGGAAATTAAAATTAGCTGCCCAAGAAATAGCTATACCTGCAGATATTTCTTCCGCAGCCTTTTTTATTGCAGCTGCACTGATAAGCCCTGATAGTGAGTTGATACTTAGAAATATTGGTATAAATCCTAGTAGAAGTGGATTTCTTGCTGTTGTTAAAGATATGGGGGCTAATATAGAGTTATTTAATAGAAGAAATACTGGGGGAGAACCAGTGGCTGATATAAAGGTCTCTAGTAGTAATTTAAAGGCGGTTTCTATTGAAGGTGATATAATCCCTACTTTAATTGATGAAATTCCATTACTGGCTATACTGAGTACACAGGCTGAAGGTAGAACAATTATAAAGGATGCTGAAGAGTTGAGAGTTAAAGAAAGCGATAGAATAAAAACGACATGTACTGGTTTAAAACAATTAGGTGTTAATATAGAGGAACTTGATGATGGGATGATAATAAATGGGCCGGCCAAACTAAAAGGTGATACTTTAATCGATTGTCACTATGATCATCGTATTGCTATGTCTTTTGCTATTGGCGGATTAGTTAGCGAGTCTTCTATCATTATTGAGAACAGTGAAGCTATAAATACCTCCTTTCCTCAATTTGTTAAATTGTTGGAAGAAATTGTCTCTTAAAGATAATCTGGATTAAGACTAATAATTAAATGATTTTATGATAATTTTCATTTTTAAACAGTTATTGATATTTTATTAAGTAGATAATATAATATATAATAAGCTTCAAAATAGTTTTTAGCCTTAGTTGAGATGAGTTTAGTTGAGATGAGTTGATAATTATTAAGTTAGCATGATATCATTTTGCCAAATGTATTTATAATTGGTTTTTTTGATATTTATCGCTATTAATAATTTATAAAATTTATCAATATTAAATACTATACTATCAATTAAACTGGGGTAATTATACCAGTTTTTTTGTATTTTCAGTAGAAGATCTTAGTGTTACTACAGCCATTTACTTGTTTTATTTAATGGGGTATGAAATATCCCAAAACAAAGTTGTACTTTTGGATAAAGGGATTTTTAATCCCTTGGATAGACAATGATAATTTTGTACGAATAGAATTTTTTTGATGAGAGGAGAATAGCTATGTTGAGATTAGATGAGTTTATGGAATTGAGCGAGAATTATAATATGATTCCATTATGTGAAGAGATTGCTGGTGATATATTGACACCAATTAGCATCTATAGTCAGTTATGTTTGAATGATAATTTTAGCTATTTGTTGGAGAGTGCAGATCAGGGAAGGTATTCATTTATAGGTTTATATCCAGAAATAGTAATTAACCAAGAAAAAGATAATTTACAGATAAAAAGATTTAATGATAGTGGTGAAATAGTCGAGCAATCTAACATTAATCAAGAATTAATTGATTATATGAAGGATTATATTAAAAATTTAAATGTCTTAGAATTAGAAGATCTCCCACCATTTTCAGGGGGTTTTGTTGGATATTTTGCTTATGAAATGATATCAAAATGGGAGTCAATATATCATGATAAACCTGAAAGAAATCTTAAAAAAAGTGATATACCTATGACTACTCTTGTTTATTCAGGTATAAATATTGCAATTGATCACAAAAGCCATATTATAAGAGTAATAGCAAATGTCAAGATTAGTGATGATATATCTAAGTTAGGAAAAAAACAGATATATTTAAAATATAAGAAAAAAATAAATGATTTAGTAAATAGAATAAAAAATCTATCTATAAATGGGTTTAATGAGCTAGTAGAATTTAATCTAATGACAGATGGTAATTTTGTTTCTAATACCAGTAAAGATGAATTTGTTAAAATGGTAGACCGGGGTAAAGAATTCATTGAAGAGGGGGATGCTTTTCAGATTGTATTATCACAAAAATTTTCAATGAAATCAAATATTCCTCCATTTAAGTTATATAGGGCACTAAGAATGGTAAATCCATCACCATATCTATTTTATTTAAATTTCCCTCAGATTAAAATAATAGGTTCTTCACCAGAGGTATTAGTCAAGGTTGAGGATAAAAAAGTAGTTACTCGACCTTTAGCTGGTACTAGACCTAGAGGTAAATCAAAAAAAGAAGATTTAATTTTAAGAGAAGAATTATTAAATGATGGAAAAGAAAAAGCTGAACATATAATGTTGGTGGACTTAGGACGTAATGACCTTGGTCGTGTTTGTAAAGTTGGAAGTGTAAAGGTAACCGAATTGATGGGAATTGAGCTTTTCTCTAGAGTTATGCACATCGTATCTGAAGTTGAAGGAGAATTAGCAGATAATCTGGATAGCCTTGATGTACTAAAGTCTGTTTTTCCTGCTGGAACTGTCTCTGGAGCGCCCAAAATTAGGGCGATGGAGATAATTGATCAACTGGAAAAGGAAGCTCGTGGAATTTATGCAGGGGCTGTTGGTTATATTGACCTAAAGGGAAATCTTGATACCTGTATTACTATTAGAACTATTTATCAGTTGGATGATACATTATATATACAAGCAGGTGCAGGAATAGTAGCTGATTCAGATCCAAAAAAAGAATACGAAGAGACTATAAATAAAGCTCAGGCTTTATTTCAATCCTTAAAAATAATTAGAAAGGATGGTAGTTATGATCTTAGTTATAGATAATTATGACTCTTTTACTTATAACCTTTATCAATACCTAGCCCATCTGGAAGAAGTGATTGTTTATAGAAATGATAAAATTACTATAGACAAGATTAGGGAATTCAAACCAGATCATGTTGTAATATCCCCTGGGCCAGGACGCCCAGATAATGCGGGTATCTCTAACGAAGTAATTGATACCTTTAAGAAAGAAATACCTATTTTAGGTGTTTGTTTAGGACATCAATGTATAGCAGAGGTATTTGGAGCTAAAATAATAAAAGCAATTAAACCACAACATGGTAAGGTTTCTAATATATATCTTACTGAAGAAGATGATTCTATTATGAAAAACGTTGTCAGCCCATATACAGCAACAAGATACCATTCTTTAATTGTTGAGCGCAAATCATTACCTAATGATTTATTAATACTAGCTGAAAGTGATGAAAAGGAGATAATGGCTTTGAAACACAAGAAATATCCAATATATGGACTGCAGTTTCACCCAGAATCAATTATGACAGGAGTTGGAATGAATTTAATTGAAAATTTTGTCCGTAATAATGTACAGAGTTCCGGTCATAATATATAAGTCCCACTTATATTTTTCTTAATAATACTTAGTGTATGCATAATTAGTATAATTGGCTAGAACGGCAAGTGTAATTATTAAGTATTATTTATATAG
>JBDNGI010000591.1:0-2958 GCA_041689345.1 Halanaerobiales bacterium | reverse complement strand
CCTGAAATGGATGGATTGGAATTAGTCGCTAAAGTGAATGAAATTCTCCCTTATACTAAAGTTATTATAATGAGTGGTTATAAAGACTTTGAATATGCCCAGACTGCCATCAGAAATAAGGCTTTTGATTATATATTAAAACCTATAGATCTGGAAAAAATGATATCTACGTTGAATAAAGCCAAAATTCAGGTAGAACAGGAACTAATGGAGGTTAAGGATAAGCAACTCCTTGAAAAACAGTTACAGGAAAGTATCCCGGTGCTCAGAGACAGATATATGGATTATCTCTTAACAGATCGACTTAGTTTGGAGGAACTAAAAAAACATTACACTTTTATTGACTGGCATTTAAATGACCATGATTTTATAGTTATGGCGATGAGCTTAAATCCCCTGGAAGAAAATTGTACTGAAGGTGGGAATAAGCACTTGCCTGTAACAGATATAATCGGAATAAAAAAGGTAATAACTTACATTATCAATAATGATATCGGAGGAGAGGTTGTTAAAGGAGATCGTAGTAAGTTTATAGCTATCCTAAATTTTGCAGGAAATGAAAAGAAGGACTTTCTGGAAAGGTTATTATTTACAGCAAAAAGAATTCAAAATCAGATTAATAATTTATATCAGGTAACTTTGACTATTGGTATTGGTAGATTGTATCACGATGCTTCTCTTATCTCTAAATCATATCAGGAAGCCCTTGAGGCTATCGAATATCAAATTTTCCTGGGAAAGGGAGAAATAATATATATTGATGATGTTTCTGTTGATACAGGAGGGGCTTTTATATCATATCCAGTTATTAAAGAAAATGAACTCATTACATCACTTAAAATTGGAGATGAGGTAAGGGTTAAAGAGCTTACCAGAGACTTTATATCCCCTTTTCAGCAGCAGGGCCAAATTACACCAGAGGTAATTAAAAGTTATAGTCTACAATTGCTGTACACTGTATTGAAGAAATTGGTTGAATGGAATTTAAAGATAGACTTAAGAAGAAAGATGATTGAAGAGAATATATATAATGTTGTAACATTGGAGGAATTAGAAGATTATTTATTATCTTTTATGGAAGAGATATTAGTTAAAATTAAAGAACGCCAGGAAAATCATAACTGTTGTTATATACAAAAGGCCTGTAAATATATCAGAGAAAATTATTCTAAGGATATATCACTGCTAAATATTGCTAATAACGTTCGTATAACCCCTCAATATTTAGCAAATATTTTTAAAGAAGAGATGGGGAAGACCGTGATTTGTTATTTGACAGCTTTGCGAATAGAAAAGGCCAAGGATTTATTAACTAACACAGACCTTAAAGTTTATCAGGTGGCAGAGAAGGTAGGATATCAGGATTCCAGATATTTTAGCAAGGTTTTTAAAAAACAGGTCAACTGTACTCCTAATGAGTATAAATAATTAAAAATGTCTTAATATATTACACATTTTTTAAAATTATACACTACAAAATATTTCGAATAATTGATATAATAAATGTAATAAGTTATATAAGTGATCGTAATGATATAATCTAATGAAGGCTGAGGAGCGCTCCCAAGTCGAGGCAAAAGTAGGCTTAATTTGTCAAAAAATTCAAACTAGAGGTGGGATTGAAAATATGAAGAAAATTAGTATAGTAGCATTAATCTCCATTTTGTTCTGCGTTCTTTCTGTATCTGTTATGGCCAGTGATATAATGGATCCACAGATTCCTGAAAGTTGGTTTGAAGCACCGAAATTGGCTTCTGAAGTGGGAATAACTGAATTTGATGAATCACCAATGTTAGCAGATAGGGTAGCTAGTGGTGAACTGGAAGCAGTTGCAGAAAGACTCCCAAAGGATCCACCAGTGGTAGAACCTTATGGAGAGATAGGTAAATATGGTGGTACTGCAGAGGTTTGGGGAACTGCTTTAAATTTTGGTGGAGATGTAAGATACCTAGCTCCTCCAGATGCGGCCGGTAGGGTTACACCTGATGGCGCCGATATTGTTCCTTATTACCTTGAATCATGGGAGTTTTCAGATCAGGGTAGAGTATTGACCCTGAAATTAAGGGAAGGAATGAAATGGAGTGATGGTCACCTATTTACTTCAGATGATTATCTGTTCTGGTGGGATCATATTGCCCATAATACTGAATTAACTAATGTTCCTCCTGAAGAACAAACACCTGTTGCAACTCTTAATGTAACAGCACCGGATAAGTACACAGTAGTTTATGAATATAATGTACCTAATCCACGCCGGGATGATTTTGGATTTCAAAATGAATTTGGCTTTGGAGTAACTCCACCAGCTCACTTTTTAAAACAATTCCATCCTGACTTTGTAGATCTAAAAGAATTGGAAGCAAAGGCTGCAGAATTGGGCTTAAATAGTTGGGTTGATTATTTCAATAGAATGAGAAATGATTCTGAAGTACATCCTGAATTTGAGCAGCAGAAACCAACATTACGCCCTTTTGTAGCAGTAGAACGTACTAATTCTACACTAACATTCGAACGTAATCCTTATTATCCTTTTGTAGATACTGAAGGAAATCAACTACCTTATATTGACCGAGCTGTAGTTAGTCTGGCTAATAGCAGGGAAGTTGCTGCTTTAAAAATGGCTACTGGTGAGGGTGTCATTGGTGGAAGGTTTACAACACAACAGGATTTAGCCCTTTATAAAAAGAATGAAAAGGCAGAGGGCTATAAGACCAGGATTTTCCAAAAGGCCTATGGATCTGATTGTGGTATTCAGCTTAATTTATCTCATGAGGATCCAGCAATGAGAGAACTCTTTTTAGATGTTCGTTTTAGAAGAGCACTTTCAGTTGCTATAGACCGTGAGAATATTAATAAGAAATTATATTTTGGTCTTGCTGTACCTATGCAGGCCAGTGTACCTCCAACTAGTAAATTTTATAAAGATGAATATGGTCAGGCCTATGCAGATTTTGATCT
>JBDNGI010000590.1:0-1700 GCA_041689345.1 Halanaerobiales bacterium | reverse complement strand
TATACTAAAGCCAACTTAGCGTGAGTTAACCTATACAAAAAGGACTATCATTATTGACAGTCCCTTTTGTGATATTATATAAAGAGTTTTTCTCAAATTATTATTTATTTATACAATGGTCCAAAGTTTTCACAGGCCCGATAATCAGCACTCTCTAAATTATCTGTTCCGTGTAAATTCCAGGCATCTGGACGGAAGATTCTATCTTCTTCTACATTGTGCATATTAACTGGTATTCTCAACATAGAAGCTAAGGTAATCAATTGATCACCAATATGACCATAACTAATAGCACCATGATTAGCTCCCCAATTGTTCATAACAGAATAAACATCCTTAAAAGCACCTTGACCAGTCAATTTAGGGGCAAACCAGGTTGTCGGCCAGGTTGGGTCAGTCCGTTGATCTAATGTATTATGAACATCTTCTGGTAGGTCGACTGAATATCCTTCTGCAATCTGCAGAACTGGGCCTAACCCCTTAACAAGGTTTACTCTGGCCATAGTTACCGGCATACCACCTTTACTTAAAAACTGTGATGAATAACCACCACCACGGAAGTAACCTAAATTAGCCGGACACCAGCTTGTAGCACCCAAACATTCCTCCACCTCTTCTTCACTTATTTCCCAGTAAGGTTTCATAACAGGTTTTCCATCTTCAGTCTGCTGACCAGTTCCATCAAGGGACGCTGAACCTGAGTTGATTAAATGAATTAAACCATTTTCTGCCCGGCCAGTTAATTTTTGACCTGTTACCCTTTCAACCGCTTCAGGACTCCAGTATGTTCTAACATCTGCAAATATCTGGGCTGTATTTGTCAAAAGATGACCAAATAACATGGGTACAGCATTTAGACTATCATTCTCTGTGGCCATAATAAAGGCTTCCCTGATACCATTCCAGTCAAAGGAGGAGTTTAATATAGCCTCCAAAAAATCACCATTTGGATATAGATCGTTCCAATGGCGCTGTCCCTGGAAACCAGCAGCAATTGCATTGTGTCCTAGTGCTTCTTCTCCATATCCCTTATCTTCTAATATATCATTACCAACCATTAAGTCTCGAGCAATCAAGGTCATTTTTATAACAAATTCCCACTGTTCATCTTTCTCTTTTCTACTAAACTGTTCTTCTTCAGGATTATTGTCTTGCCCTTCTTGACAGTTTTCTTTAACCCACTTTAAGGCCTTTTCAAACTCCTCTTGATCATAAATTTCTTCATCAATCCTGCGTTTAATCTCAGTCATATCTACATATTCATTACGCATACCCAGGTAATTTTGGAATACCTCTTCATTAACTATTGAACCAGCTATTCCCATAGATACTCCACCAATTGAAAGATAAGATTTACCCCTCATTGTTGCTACAGCTAATCCAGCCTTAGCAAACTTAAGTAATTTTTCCTGTACATCTTCAGGGATACTGCTATCATCTGCATCCTGAACATCCTTACCATATATTCCAAAAGCAGGAAGGCCTTTTTGATTATGGCCAGCCAATACTGCAGCCAGATAAACTGCCCCAGGACGCTCTGTTCCATTAAAACCCCAGATGGCTTTAGGACGCAGCGGATTTTGATCCATAGTTTCAGAACCATAACACCAACAGGGTGTAACAGTAAGTGAGACCCCTACTCCCTCTCTTTGGAATTTTTCTTCAGCCATAGCAGCTTCAGCTACCCCACCAATACACCT
>JBDNGI010000589.1:0-5683 GCA_041689345.1 Halanaerobiales bacterium | reverse complement strand
CATATAATGACTAAAGATAACATTAAAAAACAGAGGCACTCCAAGCATTATAGAATATAAAAAACCAAAAATAATTTTAGAATCCACTAATTCATTTATTAATGCTGGAAATACAGTACTAAAATCTAACATTGCCATGGTAAGTGAAAGGAAAAAACCATGCCAGATAAAGATAGCTAATTTTTTATTTATTTTTATTATACACATCCCCTCTCTTTAAATATTGACACCTTCAAGATAATTTTTATACGATAGCTAACTGTCGCTAAGATCTCTACTTCTACTTAAAAACTCCCTTTGAAACTAAGAAAACACTTTATAATGTATATATCTTTTAGCCTGATTTTCTGAAGCAGTCAATATGCTTTATTGTATATATTCTATATCTTATAAATAAAATATAATAGTAATCTATTTACATTTTTAATAAGCTTAGTTTCGAATATATCCGTTTGATATAATAGCTAATAGACACAAAACAAACATATATAATAGATAATATTATTTGACCAGTATAATTAGGGAAGATCACTACTAAATTATTTCTTAAAAGTAAACAATTTATTAATTTCTTTTCCTAAATTATTTTAATTTAAATCCTTGACGGATTCTTAGTTCTATGGTATTATAATTTATGCAGTTGCCGGATTGTGTAATGGTAGCACGCATGATTCTGGATCATGTTGTTCAGGTTCGAGCCCTGATCCGGCAGCCATTTACATATTAATAACTAAAGATGTTATAGACGTTAATTAACCCAACTCTAAGTGAGTCGGGTTTTTTTATATGGTTTATTGTAAGGATTGCCTTACTTACTAATAAGTCGTTTGTATAATACTTATACTAATTGCTATAAATATTGAGCGATAACCCTGATAATATATACGTAGGTACAATATTTAATACCAGGCAAAGGAATAAGTCCCTTGCCTGGTATTTTATATACTACTTATACTGACTTGGATGTTTTTCAAAGAAATCCATTCTTCGTTCAAGTAATTTAAATTCATGGTCTTCTTCTGGGTTATCAATAAAATCATATACAGTGTCAAAGATACGATCCCAATTCCAGAAGTCTTCAGCTTGATCAAGATTTAAGTACTCAAGTATCATCTCTGTTCCCTTAGGTGCAACAGGATGCATAAGAACAGCTGCTGTTCGCACCATATGAGTAGCATCGATAAATAACTGCATCAAGATACTCTCGTCATCTTTATCTTTATATTCTTTGTATTGCTGTGACCAGTATTTATTTGCATTACGAATATAGTTATCCATAAGACTCATAACTTGGTGAAACTCATACCTGTACACTGCTTTTTCATATTCAAGGATAACTTCTTTTGCTTCATCCAGGATTTCCTGGCTAACCTCTCCGACAGGTAGTTTCCCATCATTAAATTTTTGTGTAGTATAGAAGCAGGAACGGGCGATATGATTAAATACATTTGCCAGCAGGTTACCCTCTTTAAGAACAGGATCACCATGACTTCCACCTTTAGGATTTAATGGTTTAGGTTTGAAACCAACACTTTTGATGCCAAGTCCAAAGCTGAGGAAATGAGCTCTTAATTGCTCTGCTGTGTAGTAATCAAGTAAATCTTTAGCCATAGGCGGCTTAACCTTACCACTACTACTAGCTTTTTTATCCAAGAAAAGAAGATGGTTGTTGGCTATTAAATCCGGTAATTGCAGATTACCTTCTGCCGGTTCTGCAGAAAGCTTACCTTCCTGCTGTCCCATAAACATAGCCATCTCTACAGGTCCATAGAAATATACATTATCTTCACCAATAAACTGATAAACCTTTGCTTCTTTAGAACACCACCATTCTTTCCATTCACTTTTATCCTTATTCTGTTTTTCCAAATAAGTCTTTGTAAAAGATATTGGGGCCCATAAAGATTCCGGCCAGACCCAGACAGTTAAATCATCAAGTTCTTCCAGAGTAGGAGCATCTACTCCCCACTCAATATTACCGGTCAGTCTGAATGGTACCAGGGTTTTCCCATTACGAAACTGAACCGAATTTTTCGCCAGGATAGAACATGCTTCTTCTCGGTCTACAAGTTTATCAAAAACAAGCTGAAAAGATGACTTCTTCTCATCTTCTCCTTCTAAAGTATATTCCGGTAACTTATCTTCTGTTTTATTTACTAGATCAAGATATTCATTCTTTACATAAATAACTGGTGGTTCCAGAAATTCCTCAATGCTTTTTATCATAAAGTGCCTGGCACCAGGTTCTTCTTTTAATTCTTCAACCCACTCTCTAAGGAGTTGTTGAAATTCCTCAAGCTTAAAATACCAATTAGTAACATCTTTCATTTCCGGTTTCTTGCCTGAGAGGGTACTCTTGGGGTTAATCAAATCCCGCTCCATATACTGGTGTCCTAATGAACATTCATCTGCATAAGCCTTTTCTGATGAACAGCCATCAATCGGACATTGTCCTATAACCTGACGCCCATTAAGAAACACCTCATGTTCAGGATCATAAAATTGAGATGTTGTTGTTTTTTTAAGATGACCATTATCATATAATTTTTTAATAAAATCATAAGAAAACTGCTGGTGAACCTCTGCAGCTTGTCCAATACTGGAAGCCGCAAAAAGATTTGCAGCAATATGATATAATTTTAAATCTTCTTTTTGAGATTCATGATTAGATTGAACATATTCTTCAATCGTACCCTCAAAAGAGCCTTTATTGACTGACTGACGATAATCCTCTACTATTGGTGAACCATAACAATCAGTTCCTGAAACAAAGATTACATTATTTTTGCCGATACGGTCTCTCAAAAAACGCGCTAAAAAATCAGCATGAATAAAAACTCCTCCTATATGTCCAAAATGAAGTTCTTTATTACCATAAGGCATTCCTGCTGTTATAACTGCACGCTTTGGAAATTCAGGCCTGTCTTTACTTAAATCAGACTTTAATGCCATATAAATCACCCTTTCATAATCATTGTTTTTTTATCAATGCAAATTTTAATAAACCTGTGGTCTATGTAAACAAACTATAATTAACTATGTCTATTATATATTATTTTATGTAATTAGTAAAAAAATATAGTTAAATTAACCGCTTCCACGGAAATCAAACTTAGAATGGATATCTCCCCATAAATTTTTACTTGAATCTATCTATTTGATAATTCTTTCCAACTGACTAATTACGGTATTAATTTCTTCTTTTGTAGTATATTTTCCAAGACTAAATCTTATTGCACCACGCCCAGCTTCCTCGGATACAGACATTGCTTTTAATACCGGTGAGATATTTGTTAATCCTGTATGACAGGCAGATCCGGTTGAAACCGCAATACCATCTAATTCTGCTACAATCTGATTCCCGTCATATCCAACAAAACTGATATTTAAAGTATTTGGTAGTCTTTTTGAAGGATGACCGTTCAGTTTAATTTGATTAGTAAATTTTTCTAGTAGCTTGTCATAGAAATAGTCCGTAAGCTCTTTCATTTCATCTACTGTGTTTCCTGTACCATTTGTCTTACCATTTTTTAGAAATTTACTAGCTAGCTCACAGGCTTTACCTACAGCTACTTCGAAGATAACATTCTCAGTTCCTGCTCTCCGACCATTTTCATGCCCAGCTCCATGAATTAGAGGCTCAATTTCTATTCCGTTTTTAATATATAAGGCACCTATTCCTTTGGGAGCATAAAGTTTATGACCAGCTATTGATAAAAAATCTACACCTAGTTCATTAACATCAGTTGGGACTTTTCCTACCGATTGAGCAGCATCTGTATGAAATAGCACATTATATTTTTGACTAACTCTGCTTATTTCTTTAATAGGTTGTATTGTTCCTGTTTCATTATTAGCATGCATAATTGTAATTAAAATTGTTTGATCAGTTATAGCTTTTTCTACATCTGATGGACTAACCATCCCATACTCATCTACTGGTAGGTATGTAATTTGATAGCCTAACTTTTCTAAAAACTTACAGGGATTCAAAATAGCAGGATGTTCAATTTCTGATGTTATTATATGATTTCCTTGATTTCGGTATGAAAAAGCAACACCTTTTATAACCATATTATTTGATTCACTACCACCACTCGTAAATATAGTCTCTTCTGGAGAACATTTAAGTAATGATGCCACCTTACTCCTGGCTTTTTCAACTACGGTTTTTGCCTGGACTCCAAGTTCGTGACTACTGGATGGATTCCCATAATTTCCATTAATATAAGGCTGCATTGCCTGTGCTACTTCTTCAGCAATAGGAGTTGTAGCATTATAATCAAGATATATCATTTATAATAACCCTCCTTACATTTTTTATTGATAGATTTATTATCCCATAAATTAATATTAATTTACTTCTGTAATATAAAAAAATATGTTCTATCAACAATAATTACACAATACTAATGTGTGTAATCTATAATTTCTATTTCATTACCAACTTTTTTTATAATTGTCTCTTTCATTTGCTTTGCATGAGGGCACGGAAAACCAATTGGATTACCTTTAGTAATACAGGAAGCCAGGGCTATAGTATCTGCACCTCTTTTTACCATTTCATCAGCTCTGGTTACTGCTTTTTTCCCTGGGCAGCCTCCACATGTATTCACACCTACTATCTCAATATCTTCTTCAATACCTTCAAAAGCAAGTTTCTTCAAAGTGATAACTTTAAAACAAGTGGTTCCTGGGCACATATCCTCAGTTTGCATACATCTTATTAATCCTACTTTCATATAATCGCCTCCTTTAAATAAGTCTCGTTGATTTAATTGTTAATTTAATTATTTTGAATATCTTGTAGTAAACTTAAGTCCTTTTTCATATTTTCAATCATAACTTCTCTCATAGTAGTGCAGGCCTCAATTACTTTAGGATTAGTAATTCTATAAAATATATTTTTCCCCTCTCTACGAGTGTTAACAATCCGGTTTTTCCTCATTATGGAAAGATGCTGTGAAACATTAGCTACTCTAATATTCATTATTTCAGCAATTTCCTCCACACATAACTCTTCCTTATCACCTAATAAGAACATAATTTCTAGTCTTTTAGGATTAGCAAGCACCTTACAAAATTCTGCATGATATTTATATAGTTGTTTTTCCTCCATATGTAAAACAACTCCCTCTCATTTTCGAATATATGAATATATTAATTAATAAAAATATACCATATTCATACTAGATAGTCAATTTAATAAATATAATTTTCACATACTATTTAACTATCTTTCAACAATTAAAAAGTAAAAAATAACCAGGTTTCCCTGGTTTAAAATACAAGCTTAATATGGATAATCCGCTGCAGTGGTATTCGTTTACTGCCTATACTAATTCGATTATTATTAGCTTTGATATTCCCTCTTATCTTATGATGGCGTCTATCCTTATGATAAGTAACTTCCACGAGCTTATTATTTTGTATTGCTTCTTTTAACACACGCTCCAACTCCTGTAACTTTTGTTCATCCAATACAGGCATCTCCATATCATCCCGATGATTCCAGATTTCTTTTAACCCTTCTCGATGCTCTGTTAACATTAATGATGTCCATTTCTTATTACCACGGTCTTTTAACATAGTAACACCCCTTTATTGAGATGTATACCATTTTATCATACATTTGTTCGTTTGTTAAGAGGAAAAATTTGCTTCTTTGTTATTTACATAAAAT
>JBDNGI010000588.1:0-3462 GCA_041689345.1 Halanaerobiales bacterium | reverse complement strand
TTAATAATTCTTAGATTAATTATATAATCGTAAATAGAAAAACCGGTAGCTTTCTTAAACAAATATCCCAGATGATAGCTACTAAGATTAAACTCAGCAGCTATCTTTTGCACTGAGAGTTTTTTATCATAATTATCATGAATATATGTTATAACTGGTTTAATACGGTTATAATCTTCATCTTCTGTATGTAAAGTTCTGTAGCTGTAATTTCTATAAAAACTATTAATTAATAATAGTATTTCCGCCAGAATAGTTCTAGTATATATATCATAACCATATTGATTAGTCTTAGTATATTGTTCAGCTTTTTTAAACAAATCAAGGAGTTTTTGTTCCTGCATATCATCTAGATATACTTTATTTCTAAAGTCTTTAGATCTGTTCAAAAAAAATTCAAGAAGGTTAGTTCGCTTTGTTGAAAGGTCTTGAACCAATGCCGGGTTGAAAATTAGTACATATCTTTCATACTTAATATCAGCAGGAACAATTGTCTTGTGAAGCTCATATTAAAAATAAAAAGGTCACCACGATTAACTGCATATAATTTACCATCAATCAAATATTTTATATTATTAGTAAATGAATAGTATATTTCAAATAAATCATGAAAGTGCACATCTTTCATTTGCCAGTTTTGATTTATGCAGAGTTTTACCGAAAAATCAGTATAAAATTTCTTTTTCATTTTATAAACCCCTCATATCCATGCAGTACTGTAAAATCTTTTTTATATAGACAGTTTTTCTTCTTGTAGTAATCACTTTCTATTATTATAAAATAATTTGCCTTGATATGCAAACTATTCCCCTTAATAGAGCAAGACTTTTCGAATGATAAGATATATAATATTTAGAGAATGCTTCAGTGGCTTGCAAATTTTTTGCGGATTATTTTTATTCACTAACCTTTTGTGGGCTAACCATTATTTTTAAAAAAATATAAATACGAGGGGGAAATGAAATGACAGACCTAGAAAATGTTCTTGAATCCTTTGAAGTAGACCAAGATTGGTATGGAGAAAAATGTGAAAAATATAAAGAATTATTTAATAATCAAGAACTAGACTCATTATTAATTAATTTTACCTCTGACCAAAAAAGTAACATAAAATCACTATATGATATGAAAGAACAATTTGAAAAACCAGATAGAATGCTTTATGAACACTTAATACAAATGACTAATGTTATTAATGCTAAAAGTGACCAATTACCCGCTATACGTGCCAATCTAGGTGTTGGTTTTATTCCATCAGTTTTTGGAATTGAGCAGAGATTATTTGCCGATAAAATGCCCTGGCCAGTAGGACATTTAACAATAGAAGAAATAAAGGCCCTTGATCCTGAGGAATTTTCTTCAGAAGAAAATATTAAAGATAAAGGCTTAGTACCATATGCCCGTGAAATTTATCAATATTACCAGGATAAATTGGGAACTAATCAATTCTTTTATCTCCCAGACACACAGGGTGTACTGGATATTGCCCACTTATTAGCAGGAAATCAGCTTTTTTATATGATCTATGATGACCCAGCTTTAGTTCATCACTTAATGGAGATATCACTACAGGCCTATATTTCTATTAGTAAACATATAAAGAAAATTATCGGGGAAGATTTAAGCTCAGGAAGACATATGGGAATAGCAATGTATAATGGTGGAGTCAGATATTGTATGGATACAACTGTTTTATTAAATTCAGAGCAAATAATAGAATTTGAAATACCCTATTTAAAACGTGCCCTAGCTGAATTTGGAGGTGGATGGGTTCATTTCTGTGGTTATGCCCCTCACCTACTCGATATACTTGTTGATGTTCCGGAGCTAAGAGGTATTAATCCCAATTATATGGTAAATCAAGAATATGATTACGAAAGAGATGTCCAACAGATATTATCACATAATAAATTCTTCCTAGGGGCCCCATTTAAATCCTCAGATCAGAGTATAGAAGAATATTTTACTAAAGTTTTAAAACCATACTCAAAAAAGAAGGGTTTAATCTTTACACCACGTGGAGAAGGATTAGATTTTAGTAATCCAAAAAACATAATTAATATTTGGAATGAAACGCAGAAAAAAATTATAGGTTGATGAATAAATATACTAACATTAATTAGTTCCCTGTGAAGACATTTCTCTTACTTGATATCCTATTTCCTCTTTATTTAAATAATCATTCCAAAACCAAAAAGGATAGAAACCTGGTTCAATTATAGACAAGATTTTGTTAACCGGCTTCTCTCTCACTTACATCTGTACCAGGAAGAAGCTGCCTCTGACTTAAAAATGGATGATCAAAACTGTCCTCCCTCTTCTATAAGGGGGGGCTGCCGGGATATTTATTTTCTTATTCATATATCTCTTTCTCAGCTGAGGTTTTTTGTCCTGAAGGAATTCCAGGAGCATCTTCAACAACTACATCTGTTTCACCAATTTGCTCCATTCTTGCTAATAACCTTTTTTTCATTACTTCCGAGACCTTCCGATGTGATTGATATCCAATCAAATTATTTAATTCCCAGGGATCAGCTTTTAAATCATATAATTCTTCTTCTATATATTCTTCTGGATGACCATTATTCTCACTGAACGGTGTACTTGCTTTTACACTATATTTCCAACGTTTAGTCCTTACACTACGTCTCATCCAGCCGCCATCCATAATCTCTACAAAAACATCTTCTGGCCACTCATCTGAGTTTCTATTGACTAAATCACAAATTGAATTTCCCTGCATTTCTTCTGGTACTTCTATCCCACAAGCATTGAGTATTGTTGGCGGTTATATTTGATTGCAACATCAGTAAGGGCATCAACCCTGTAACCTGGTAAGAAAACCGATTCACCTGCATCATCATACATAACCGTATTATAGGAATCAGATGTAAATTCCAAAACATTTGCACCTAACCAATACTGATAACCCTCTCTTCGTTCTGGAGGTACTGGTTCTTCATGACACATGTGCCACTTTCCAATGTAACCCGTCTTGTAACCTGCCTCACCAAAGTAATGCCCAAGTGTTTTTGAATCAAGTGGTAGTTGATTACCATTAGAGAAAATATCCATTTCAGACGCATATTTTCCGGTTTGCAAACAAGATCTAGCTGGAAGACATACAGGTTGACAAGTAAACGCATTATAACAATGAGTACCCTCTATTGCCATCCGGTCAAAGTTAGGAGTCAAATCCATAGTATTGCCATAAAGAGAACTTGTATCCCATCTTTGCTGATCAGTAAAAAAAACAATAACATTAGGTTTATTTTTCATAAATTAATAACCCCATTCATATATTTTTTTAATTTCTATAATAAAAAAAGCGGCAGCCCACTAATATCATTAGTGCCCTGCACACTTATTGTATCTATAACATTACTCTTTTTCCAGTAATGCCCACATTTTAGGACAAGCAACATCCACATCCTCAGTCAAGCCACATTCAAATACGACATA
>JBDNGI010000587.1:0-2970 GCA_041689345.1 Halanaerobiales bacterium | reverse complement strand
ACTCCATCTATTGGGCCTATCTTACCCTCTAGATCAATAGTGCCTGTTCCAGCTATTCTCCGACCATCAGTGATATCTTCTTGAAGTAACTGATTATATATCTCAAGTGTAAACATCCCACCGGCTGATGAGCCAGCGATATTTTCTGTGTGAAAGGTAATTTCTCTAGGAAATTCATAATCAATGTTTGAATATATCATAACTCCAATTGAAGGTTTTGGCTCATCAGTAGTATTAGCAAGTTCTACCGTCTCCATTGTGTAATCAAGGGTTTTATCTCCCCGTTTAACGGTGATTTTTACCTCTTCACCAATTTGATGCTGGCGAATCAAAGCAATAGCATCCTGGTCTTCTTTTACCTCTTGATCATCAACAGCTATTATGATATCACCTCTCTTCAATTTCCCTTCAGCTGTAGCACTTTTCAGCACCTCATCAATAAAAACGCCATTATATTTTACATTAATCTGATAACCGGCCTTTTTAAAAGCAACTGCCTTAGACTTATTCTTACTATCTTCCATGAATCTTTGCATAATCTTAAGATATTCATCCATACTCATACCCTCTGGTAAATGCTCAGCCAAAGGTTCTAATTCGACTCCTGTTGGCTGCTTAATTGTTATATATAAATAATCCCATACTGTTGCACGTTGAGTGGAAACAGCTGTCAACATAAAGTTACCTTTACTCTCATTTTTATAACCATCTTCTACGGTTATCATGGGCGATAGTTCTTGAGCTATTCCAGGTGCCATTATCATCAAAGGTGTAGGAACAAAAAAAGTTACTATAAAAATAATAAATAAAATTCCTAAAAAACTACTTAAAAATCCATTGCGATTTAACATTAACTTCTCTCCTTAATCAATTCTTTTATCCTGGGTAGTGCACTTTTTACAGCATCATATCCTGCAGAAAAACATTTTTCATAGGAATCCAGATCAAAAGATTTACAATCAGAAAGATCTGGTTTTATTATTATATCAGCATCTAAAGGCCTATGTTTTTCTAACTCATGTTGAATAATATCAAATGTATTAAATAATATATCAAAGATATTATTAGCGTCATATTGTACATTCTTGATTCCAACATCTACAGCTATAACTATATCTGCCCCCATTTCTCGAACAGTTGAAACCGGCACAGGATCAATTACACTTCCATCAATCAATATTTTATCCTGATGTTGGAATGGTATATAAATTCCAGGAATAGATGTACTTGCCCTTATAGCTTTTGCTACTGAACCCTCTTCTAATACTATGTGTTTACCATTTTCAATATCACAAGCAATTGCCCTAAATGGTATTTTTAAGTCTTCTATATTTTTACCCTGTGTAATTACCTCTAAAAATGATAGTAATTTATCTCCTTTTATTAAGCCTTTTCTGGGAAAAGTTATATCAGTTATATGATCCCAACTTAATTCTTTTGCTATTTCTTTTATGTATCTAACAGGAACTCCTGTAGAATAAACACCACCTACTAAGCTGCCAATACTTGTACCAGCAATCATATCTATCCGTATACCTTCATTTTCAAAAACTTCTAATACCGGAATGTGAGCCAAACCACGAGCAGCACCACTCCCTAGAGCTAGACCAATTCTGGTACCACTATCTTTTAACATCTATTTGATTAACCCCCTGTTATAATATTTCTGTAGAAAGGACTCTACAAATAAGTCTATTATATTATATAGTAATAAATTGTAATATGCAAAATGATTAAAGAATAAATATTCAATATAAACTAGCAGTACTTTCTTACATATTTTTGACAGATAGTTAACTTGATTTCATAAATCTCTTTCATAACGGTTTCATATATCCAAATATGTTATAATTGAATTAAAGAAGCAAAATGAATCTTTCAGTCTATTTTTTCTCCCTCTTATACCAAAAATCTAATAATAAACGCTAGAGCAGAGACATTAGCGCAAAAAAAACATTTAAAAAACCATTTCAAAAAAAGAGATGCATTATACCAGTAAGCGGTTTTTTTGAATGGGAAAAACAAGTGGATAAAAAAATAAAGTATAGAATATTTTTAAAAGATCAGAAAAATTTCCCCCTTGCTGGGTTATATGATACTTTTGTAAATAATTCAGGTGAATCAATTAAGGCTTTTACTATAATTACTACAAAAGCCAATAAAAAAGTAGGTGAAATACATGATAGAATGCCTGCTATATTAGCAGATAGTAATATTTCTAAGTGGCTAGACCCTGAATATAATAAGATCAGTGAACTTAAAGATTTTTTAGTACCCTATGCTAAAGACGACCTTATTATTAAACCAGAATTAGAAAATACACAAATGAGTCTTGACTTTTAAGGCTACCTACCATGTCCACCAATTGTTGTTTTAATTCGTTCCTTGACACTCCCACTACGTAAGCTTTTACCAAAGAACAATGCTTTATAACCAAATTTATTTTGTAATGAATCTTTGGCTTTATTTAGATTAATTTCTCTCATTTTATCTTCGAACAAATTTAATTTTATGGAAGAAGCAGCAGACAGATTCCCCAGAGCTACACTTATTTTTCGTACTGCTTGACCTTGATAGTTTTCTTCAAATAATTCCAGGGCCAGCTGATACACATCATGAGTAAAATTAGTATGTTCTTTTTTGCTGTGTTGAACATAAAAACCACTTTCCTTCTCTGCTTTACTATAACCAACACCCAAATTTACCGTCCTACCTGCAATATTCCCACTTCTGGCTCTTTTAGCTACCTCTTCTGACAGTTCAAATATAACAGTTTTAATTTCCTCCCTGTCAGTATAATCTTTAAAAAGGGTGATTCCTCTACCCAAAGCCTTATGTTTATCATCATAATGACCTTCTAGTTTGGAAAGATCAACCCCCCAGGCGTGATAATAAAGCTGATTACCCATGATTCCCAGTTTATTTTCAAGAAATTCCAGTGGTAACTGAGCAAGCTCCCCTACTGTATTT
>JBDNGI010000586.1:0-2757 GCA_041689345.1 Halanaerobiales bacterium | reverse complement strand
TGTGGAAGTGGAAAACGATAGTGAGGAAGATATTAAGGCTGAATCAGAAAGTGACAGTGAGATTGAAAATAATGATAAAGTAGAACTTCAGTCTAATAATGGAATACAAATTCCTTAATTATTAGGGAATAGGTAGAAGAGATATATAGGATATTTAGTATGGCTAAGGGAGTTCAGATAGCTTGCTTATCTATAAACAATTTGATAAAATACATATAATAGATGGCTTTTTTTAGGAGAAATACTTAAGAATCCTCGGTAATTCAATTGCCGAGAGGGGTTCACTATGGTTTCAGGGGGTGAAACTGATGGCTGATGAAATAAAACAACTAATAGATATGGTTGCTAGTCTAAAAATTACCGTTGAAGAAGGATTTGAAGCTGTAGATAAAAAATTTGAAGCAATAGATAAAAGATTTGAAACAGTAGATGAGAGATTCGATATAGTTGAAGTAGCAATTCAGGAGTTAAATTCTAATCAACTTAGAATGCTAAATTCAATGAAATTACTTGAGAATGATATAAGGAATAACAAAAAACACATTGAGAGATTGGAAGAGAGAGAAAGTTTTCTATAATCATATCGATATAATTCCTCTGTATACGTTAACAGGGGGGTTTTTTATATATTTTTATTGGTTTGATAAGATAAATTTAATCAATATTAGTCTAAATTTTTAAAGATAATACCATTCGAGCTTATTATAGTTTAGGTGGAGAGGAAATACATAGACATGGGGTGGGAATATTGCAGACATCAGAAAAGATAGAGTTAATTATTAATAATGTAGAAAAAGTAATTATTGGCAAGAGGAAAGTAATCGAACTTGCTTTGGCGGGCATGTTGGCAGATGGACATATTCTCTTTGAAGATGTACCAGGTGTAGGAAAGACGATTCTGGTTAGGTCTTTGGCTAAGTCGATTGGTTGTTCTTTTAAGAGAATCCAGTTTACACCAGACTTACTGCCTTCAGATGTAACTGGTGTTTCTATCTATAATCAAAAGACTAATGACTTTGAATTTAGAGAGGGACCAATATTATCACAGGTTGTGCTTGCTGATGAGATTAACCGGGCCACTCCCAGGACACAGTCCAGTCTTCTGGAAAGTATGGCGGAAAAACAGATTACTGTTGAGGGGATTAGCAGGAGACTTCCAGATCCCTTTTTGGTGATGGCTACACAAAATCCTGTGGAATATGATGGTACCTTCCCGCTGCCTGAAGCCCAGTTGGACCGTTTTATGATAAGATTGACCATTGGTTATCCGGGGGTTGAGGAAGAGAAACAAATATTGCATAATTTAAGGCTTCAACACCCTATTGAATCATTACAGGCTGTCATTTCTGCCGAGGAATTTGTAGAAATTCAGAGAGAAGTTAAAAAAGTTCATCTTAATGAAAAGATTAGTGATTATATTGTAAAAATAGTCAGCAATAGCCGTAAACAGCAGGATCTTGAGCTTGCCGTAAGTCCTCGTGGTAGTATAGCTTTAATGAAACTGGGACAGGCCTGGGCTTTTATACAGGGTAGGGATTATATAATACCTGATGATATCAAAGAGATTGCTGAATCTGTTCTTGCTCATAGAATTAAAATCAAGGCAGAAAGTAGGTTAAGGGGAAGGAATGCAAGTACTGTAATTAAAGGTCTTTTAAAGGGAACAGAGGTGCCGTTAGAGTGATTAATCTCCTCCTAGTCGCTGTTTTTACTTATATAATTGCTGCCTTATTTCAGATACATATATTATTTAAGCTGGCCTATTTCTTCCTGGGGCTGCATCTTTTAATTAAATTTTATCATTATAATATAGGGAAGAACCTTGTACTGAGCCATCAGCGGAAAGAAGATCATATCTTTCTTAATGAAGAAATAGAGTGTCAGATAGATGTAGAGAATAATAGTAGGCTGCCAGTACTCTGGTTAAAAATAGAAGAGGTATTACCCAGGGAGCTGATACCTGCTGAGAAAAAAGAGCTTAGCTATCTTGCTCCTGGTGAGTTTAAAAGCTGGCAGCTTAGTATTAAGGGTAGGCGTAGGGGGTTATATAATATTGGGCCACTGGAATGGGAAGTTGGAGATATGCTGGGATATGATGTATCCTGGGGATATTTGAAAAAACTGCCTTTTTACGTCTTTCCCCGTTTATTAACTCTGGAGGAATTGGGTCTACCATCTAGACTGCCTTTTGGTGATATTAAATGGCCTCAACCTATTTATAAAGACCCTTATCAGATGGTTGGTATCAGGGAATACCAGCCTACAGATAGAATGAATAAGATACATTGGAAAGCCACTGCCCGTACTGGTAAACTGCAGGCCAGGGAAAATCAATCAACTGTTTCATTAGAGGTTGCCCTTGTTTTGAATCTAGCACAGCTTGATTATGGTTTAAAGCGATTGGAACGGAAGACCGAACTTGCTATTACGGCTGCGGCTTCTTTGGCCTATTATCTAAACAGGATTGGTCAGCCCTTTAGTTTTAAAACTAATGGAGAGCTGGCAATTGTGGATGATAAGGAATTTATACAGGATGGAAATGAACTTACAGAGGATGTGGACTCCAGGCAGACAAATAGCCTGGAAAAGTATAGTAGTAAAAGTGAAGAATCTACAGGGGCCAGTAATCAATCCAGACAAGGTGACAATGCAACTATAGATGGTGATAATAATTCTAAACCAAATAATAAAAATCATCTACAAAATAGATTAAATACTAAATATGTTACAGCTGCTGCAGGCAGTGGTGAGCTTCAC
>JBDNGI010000585.1:0-3683 GCA_041689345.1 Halanaerobiales bacterium | reverse complement strand
TATACCTAATACCTCAAAATCCCCTTGATCATTCAAATATTCCTCTAACAATTGACAAAACTCCCGATTATCATCAACTAGTACAATACTTACATTTTCTTCCATAATAGTATCAAACCTCTCCTCATAAATTTTTAATTACATAATATTTCCTGTTTATATTTAATTCTACATATATTTCAAAAGACCTTCTTATAAAAGTAAATTTTTATTATTTTTCCATATATTAACCTAGAAAATCTTGTAATAACAAGAAATATTACTAAAAAAAAGCCAAGGCTGTTATTTAGCCCTGGCAATATTGTATGAGTTCGTTTGTAATAACATCCATTCTGCAAATATTCCATATCCTTTTGTTGGTTCATTAACAAATACATGAGTGATTGCTCCAACTAATTTTCCATTCTGCACAATTGGACTACCACTCATTCCCTGAATTATACCACCAGTGATTTTCTTTAATTTAGGATCAGTTATATTTATAATTAGTCCTTTTTCTTTTGCTGATGATTGATAATAAACTCGTTCGATATTTACAGAAAATTCTTCAACTTCCCCACCTTGGAGGACAGTATATATTTTTGCTGGACCTCTTTTAACTTCATTATTTACAGCTACAGGAATAGGGTCTTCAAAATAAGGATTTTTAGGGACTTTTGTCAATTTTCCAAATATCCCAAATTGATTATTTTTATTTATTTGACCTATAACATTTTCTGTTTGAAAAAATGTTCCCTGCTTTTCACCAGGCAAACCACGCTGTCCACTATGAATTCCTAAAATTTTAGCCTCTAATACCTTTCCTTCTCTAACTTCAATGCGATTTTGACTGTTTGCTTCAATTATTTCATGTCCAAGTGCACCATAATCATTATTAGATGGATTTATAAAGGTTAAAGTCCCTACACCTGCTACACCATCGTCTACATATAAACCGATCATATAAATCCCCTGTTTGTTTTTAATTGGTTCTAATTTTACATTTTCTTGATGTCCATCACTTTTTTTTAACCGAAATATAATTTCTTTTTTTCCATTTTCAACTGCTTTTTGTATTTCACTTGCAAGTTTAATTTTATCATTGATAGGCTGTTGATTAATCATCAATATTTTATCACCAACTTTTATCCCAGCTTCTTTAGCAGGATAATGCCTATTACCATTTGAATCTTCCACAAATGAGTTACCCACAACCATTACTCCACGGCTTCTCAGCAATACACCTATAGCTTGACCGCCTGGATAGACATTAATTTCTGGTAAAACTTTTACAGTAATAGTTTTTACAGGAATAAATCCAAACAATTTAAAATTTAAAGCAGAATCCCCTACATCATTAGCTTTTAGAGTAACCTCTCCTGGATTTAACTTAAGATTACTACTTAATACTTGACCATTTATGGTGATTTCAGTACTATCTTTTTCTGAAACATATAAGTTAAAAGGAAATGAAATGTCAACTGTCGATTCATCTCCTTTTATCATAGAAAAAGATGCAGGTAAACCATTAGCTATAAAATAATAAGGTATAAATAAAAATATTATTGCGATAAAAAGACCAATCCCGACCTTTTTTTTCAAAAATATCACTCTCCTGCCTAATCATTAAAAAATTATACAAGATTAATAAATTAAAATATAAAAATTAAAATGGGCGCCTCTATATATTAGAGATGCCCTATGGATTGGTCGATTATTCAGTTATATATTGGCACGTTCTTAATCAAATTTTTCTTAAAATACCTAAATCATTTATTTATTTTAAAGTTAGTTTAATCACAGATTTTAGTTCTTGTGATTTAAAATAATTCCGTCTTTTTTTGTTTAGCTAAAGCTAACATTTCCTGGGCATGCTTAATAGTTGTAGCGGTTAATTTTACGCCTCCAAGCATACGAGCTAATTCTTCTTTTCTATTTTCACTATCAAGATTATAAATATTAGTATGAGTACGATTTTCCTCCAATTCTTTAGATATAAAGAAATGGTTATCAGCCATACTGGCAACCTGTGGTAAGTGCGTAATACATAAAACCTGTCGTTTTGTGCCGATAATTGCAAGCTTTTCAGCCATCATTTGAGCAACTTTTCCTCCAACTCCAGTATCAACTTCATCAAAGATTAATGTATCAACTTCATCAATATGTGCAATAATAGTTTTAAGAGCCAACATAATTCTTGAAAGTTCTCCACCAGATGCAATTCTTGATAATGGTTTCAAATCTTCACCAGGGTTAGGAGCAATTAAAAACTCTACTTTATCTATCCCATCAATAGATGGTGATTTTTCCTTAAAATCAACTTTAAATTCAGTATTTTCCATAGCTAAGTCAGCTAATTCATGAGCAATTACTTCTTCTAATTCTAAGGCCTTTTTTTGCCTTAATTTCGACAATTTATTTGCACTTTTATAATATATTTCCAATAGTCTATCCTTTTTGACTTTTAATTCATTTATTAATTTATCCTGTGATAAAAGATTATCTAATCTCTCTTGCATTTCACAATGGTATTCTCTTATTTCTTCCACAGTTTTACCATATTTCCTCTGTAAACCTGTCAGCAAAGACAACCTATTTTCTATTTTGTCCAATTTCCCTTGATCAAATTCAAGTGTTTCATAATAATTATTTAATCTAAATGATATATCCTCAACCTGGAAAAATATATCGCTTATTACACTATGAAATTCCTCTAATTCTTGATCATATTCTTTTATTTCTTCTAAACTCTTCATAAAAGAACCAATTTGATTTATTAAACCGTTATTATCTTGATATTCATTTCCATTTATATTATTATATATTTTACCTACCACAGCATAGATATCTTCCATGTTAGCCAATACCTTAAATTCTCGGTTAAGATTTTCAATTTCTTTATCCTTTAATTGGGCTTCTTCTATTTCTTCTATTTGAAATTCCAGGAGGTCGATTTTTCGTGCTTTTTCTGCTTCATCAATATTAAATTCCGATAATTTATTATCTATTTCCCGAATTTCAATAAATGTTTCCCTTACTTTTTTTCTTAGATCATATTCTTCAGATGCTATAAATTCATCAAGTACCAGTAATTGTGATACATTATCCAATAAACGCTGATGTTCATGTTGACCATGTATATCCACCAGGAATTTACTTATATCTTTTATCATTCCAGCTGTTGCTAATTGTCCGTTTATCCTGTTTCTATTTTTACCATTTTGCCTTACTTCTCTAGATAACAAAACCATATTGGATTCTGCTTCAATTCCAGAATCTTTCAATATTTGATTGATGATTTCAATACGATCAGGTTCGAAAACAGCTTCTATAAAAGCACTTTCTTTACCTTTCCTGATCAACTCTGTGGAAGCCCTTGCTCCAAGTAAGATTTCTAAGGCACCTATAACTATAGATTTACCTGCACCAGTTTCACCTGTTAAAACATTTAACCCTTTGGTAAAATGTATCTCTAATTCATCAATTAAAGCAAAATTTTTCACTTTAAAATCAACTAACATAAGTCATCAAAACTCCCTTCATTTATCTTTAAAATATATATTTTTATACTTATGTCATAAATTCTTGAAGATTATTGAAGAGGACTTCTGTCATTTCTTTAGGTTTTATAACTAGTAACAGGGTATCATCACCGGCTACTGATCCTATTATCTCTTCCCACTCCACATTATCTATAGCAGATC
>JBDNGI010000584.1:0-2798 GCA_041689345.1 Halanaerobiales bacterium | reverse complement strand
TCTAACAAAGAAAAGAAAAAAAGATCATATATGTTGAGTAAAGAAACTATTAAAAAAATCTCTTTTACGAGTATAGAACAGGATAAAAATCTAAGTGAAATAGTAGAAAAAGCAATTAATTTTTATTATGAGGAAATTAAAAACAACTAAAATTAGAGGTTATTTAGAAATATGGAGGCTATATATTATGTCTGGACTTTTTAATAAAAAAATCTTACAACAGAGAATTAAAAATTATACTATTGAAAATATCGAAAAAAAATAAAGTAGATAAAAAACTGGCAAAAAAACTTAGAGAACATAAAAGGTTTAAATGAAGTCGAGTTACAAAGCGCTTTTATGAGAGCTATATTTGAGGATATATTAGGATATGAAGATGCCCCTCAAAAAAAAGAGAGTACTTTAAAATCACAGGCTTCAACAGATGTAGATACTAGTAGACCAGATGTTATCTTAGGTTTTTATAAAAGAGATAATGGTGAAAAAAAAGACCACCGAGCTGTAATTGAATTAAAAGGGCCTCAGGTACCACTTGATAAAGACCAGAAAAGAAAGGGAACTACCTATAAATCACCTGTAGACCAGGGTTTTAGTTACACTAATAAACTGGATAAGTGTAGATGGGTAATAATATCGAACTTTACTGAGATAAGATTATATCAAGTAGGGAGAAGTAAAGAATATTATGAACTATTTTATTTAAATGAACTTGATGATATAAATAAATTCAAAAAATTTCACTATCTATTATCTAAAAATAATTTAATATCCAGAGATGGTAAAAGTCAGACACTGCAGTTAACAGAAGCCACTCAAAAAAGACATGAAGATATATCAGTTAAATTTTATAATCTTTATAAAAATGTCAGAATAAATCTTTTTGAACACCTTAAAGAATTTAATCAAGATATCGACTTTGAAATTCTTTTAGAAAAAGCACAGAAGTTTTTAGATAGGATTGTATTTATTTGTTTTTGTGAGGATAAGGGGTTACTGCCGAATAACTTATTACATAATGCTATTAAGCAGGCTAAAAAATCTTTTGCTGTTACTGGTACCGCCGTTTGGAGTGAAATAAAAGGTGTTTTTAAAGCGATAGATAAAGGTATGCCTAACAAAGATATTAATGCTTATAATGGTGGTTTGTTTGAATATGATAAGGCCTTAGATAACCTTGCAATCAAAGATAATTTTTTTGATGCAATATATGATATTTCTAATTATGATTTTGATAGTGATGTAGATGTAAATATACTAGGGCATATATTTGAACAATCTATAAGTGATATTGAAAAATTGAAATCTGACATTAAGGATAATGAGTATAATAAAAAGGAATCTAGGAGAAAGAAAGAAGGAATTTATTATACCCCTCAATATATAACAAGTTATATAGTTGAAAATGCTGTAGGAGGATACCTGGAAGACATTAAAAAAAGATTAGGATATTATAACCTCCCTAATATTGAAGAAGCTGGAAGTAGTTCCTGGCAAACCAGATATACAAAAAATCATATTAAATTTTATAACGAATATGAAGAAAAATTAAAAGATGTTAAGATTTTAGATCCAGCTTGTGGTAGTGGGGCTTTTCTTAATCAAGCATTTGATTATTTACTGCAGGAACATCAATGGTTAAACAAACAAAGGGATTTACTCAAAGGTGGACAGAGTAGTATTTTTGCTGTAGAAGCATTACAGAGAACTATTTTGAAAAATAATCTATATGGTGTAGATTTAAACGAAGAATCAGTAGAAATAACTAAACTTTCTTTATGGTTAAAAACAGCAAATAAGAATAAACCTTTAACCAATCTTGATAGTAATATTAAATGTGGTAACTCCCTTATAGGCAATCCTCAGATTATTAGAAATAAAGCATTTGATTGGCAAGAACAGTTTGAAGATATCATAAAAAAAAGGGGTTTTAATGTTGTGATAGGGAATCCCCCTTGGGTAAGTTTTGGTTTAAGAGGGGTAGATAAACTAGATTCTGAAGAAGATAATTATTATAGAAAAAATTATGAATCAGCAGAATATAAGTTAAGCACCTATGCACTATTTGTTGAAAAGGGTATTGATTTATTAAAGGAAAATGGTCGTATTTCTTATATAACACCTGACAGCTTTCTTCTAGGTCGATATTTCTCAAATTTGAGAAAATACATTTTAAACAATTGTAATATTGAAGAATTATTAATGACTACCTTCGATGTTTTTGCTAAACATGCTTCTACCGGGCGGAATGTTATCTCTAACTTCGTGAAAAAGGATAGTAATAATAAAAAAATTAAAGTTTCTCTTTCTCAAGACCCAAATGATTTTAATAATAATAATTTTAAAAGCTATAAATATTCACAGGAATACTTTAACAAACTAATTTATAATCGCTTTAGACTAATATTTGATGAAAAAGTATATTCAATTATTAACAAAATTGATAAAGGTGACAAACTTGAAAGACACTTTGGGTTATATAGTGGATGTATCGCCCGTTATGGACAAAAATCACTTATATCTGACCATAAAAAAGATTACTTGACGATAAAAAATAATGGGAAAATAATTTTTGTAGATCAAGATGCTAGAAATAAATGGGAACCATTAATAATTAGTGGAAGCGAATTTTCTAAATATTCTTCTATTGAACCTAATAATTTCATATATATTGACAAAGATTCCAAAGTATTAAAAAAGATTACCAAAAGCGGTTTTGATTTTCCAAAATATGAAAATCCCAAGTTATTTGTAAGACAGACCGGCGATCATATTGTTGCGACATATGATGGAAGTAGGTT
>JBDNGI010000583.1:0-4525 GCA_041689345.1 Halanaerobiales bacterium | reverse complement strand
CGGGATAAGTTATTTTCAATATAATTTAAAACCATTGATATCTTATTTACATCCTGATCTCTCCTTATTTTAATGGCATCAGTTGATATACTGTTTAAATAATTTGAAACAATGTTTAATAGAATTGATTTGCATTTAAGGGGAGAGGTGAAATTTTCACTATTATAAGTTCTGACTAATTTTTTAAAAAGGGATTTAACATTTTTATTATTGACTTTTATAAAAAATGGAATCTCTAAAAAATGGAAAATATCAAAGCCATTGATATCTGTAGTAAAATGACACCAGTATTTTAGAAAAGTATTACTACTAATAGTCTTGTAACTTGATGTTATATTTGCCGGTAACCAGTAAAGCTCTCCAGGTTGAGGATAAAATTCCTGATTACCTACCTTTAGCCAACCTTCTCCATCTATAATATAGTATAGGCGGTGATAGTTAGGACTAATATTATCTTCTCTCCAGGTTTGAGGACAGCGAATATAGGAGGCGACTAATAATTTTAACTCCAAATTTTCCAGATATCTTTTTATTATTTCTTCTCTGTTTAATTTATAATTATTCAAAGTAATAACCCCTTGTATAAATAATTAATACTTTTGTATGTTTAATTTTGTATATATGTAAGATCTTACAATCATACAATATTAATAATCTTAATATTGTACAAAATGATATTAGAATAAGGTATGTATATTATAACATAGGACTGATAGAATTAATAATAGATTATTAACTTATAAAAAATAGGGGGTTATATTAAAATGAGTGCAGAAGAAAATCATCAAACAGGAATGAAATGGTGGCAGGAAGCAAGATTTGGGATGTTTATACACTGGGGCCTTTATGCTATTCCTGCACGGGGTGAATGGGTAAGAAGTACTGAAGAAATTCCAATTGAAGACTATCAACAATACTTTGATGAGTTTAATCCTATTAATTATAATCCAGGAGAATGGGCGAGAGCAGCAAAAAAGGCCGGGATGAAGTATGTGGTAATGACGGCTAAGCATCATGATGGTTTTTGTCTTTTCGATAGTAAGCTGACAGACTATAAGGCTACTAATACACCTGCAGGTAGAGATTTAATTCAGGAATATGTAGAGGCTTTCAGGAAAGAGGGTTTAAAGGTTGGCTTTTATTACTCCCTACTTGATTGGCATCATCCTGATTACCCTGCTTATGGTGATAACATACATCCTATGCGTGATAATGAAGCATATAAGGAAGAGGAAAATGATAAAGATTTTTCTAATTATGTAGAGTATCTACATGGACAGGTTAGAGAATTATTAACTAATTATGGAAAGATAGATGTGATCTGGTTCGATTTTTCCTATGATGATATGATAGGTGAAAAATGGCAAGCAACTAAGCTGGTGAAGATGGTACGAGAGCTGCAACCTGAAATTATCATTGATAATCGTCTTGGTGGTGATATAAAAGCAGAAGAACCAGAAGTCTTTGCCGGGGATTTTGCTTCACCGGAACAGATAATTCCCCCAGAAGGTGTTATTAATCAAAAGGGTGAACCAGTACCCTGGGAGGCCTGTATTACTTTAAACAATAATTGGGGTTACTCTGCGGCGGATAAAGATTATAAATCACCTAAACAGGTTATCAGAGCCCTTGTTGAATGTGTTAGTAAAGGGGGTAATCTTCTATTAAATGTAGGTCCAGATGCTAAGGGGGAGATACCTGAGAAATCACTTGAAATAATGGATGAAGTAGGTAGCTGGATATATAAAAATGGAGAAAGTATATATGGTTGTGGAAAGGCAGATCTCGCTAACCCTGAATGGGGACGTTTTACCCAGAAAGGAAATAAGTTATATGCCCATGTACTTGATCGAGGAATTGGACCAGTTAATATTCCGGGGATGAGGGGAAAACTTCATAAAGCAAGATTGCTGGCAGATAATTCTGAAGTTATATGTAATAAGGACTGGTTTGCTGAGAAATATCCTGATGATTTATTAATTGATCTGAAAGATGCAAAACTACCTGATGAAAGAGATACTGTCGTTATGTTGGAATATAAATAGCTATTTATAAATGTTTATAAGGATGATAAAAGTTAGTGGCAGTGCATATGGTAAAGTTCCATAGTAATGTCACCACTTACGGTGTAGTATGCTAATTTTCTTTAAAGATTCTGGTAAAATGTCTTTCAGATAGGGAGGATTTTTTAGCCAGAATTTTAAATGTTATAGAGTCTAAAAAATTTTTAATTTTAGGCAATAGTTTTAGCCACTTTTTCTAGTTTAGCTGATTGATGGTCCTGATAACGGGGTGGTCTGCTGGTTTAATTACTTAATGGTTCAGGGGGGAAACAGATAATACTATTTATATAGATATCACCTTCTTGACATTTTATGTAAATTTATATATAATTTTATTAGGTAATTTAGCTATTTTAGTTAAAATAAAAGGAGGTTAATAGTATGATTGTTAGTTCAACTGAAGTTCAAAATAATTTTGGACGCTACTTAATGCTTGTAGCTAAAGAATCAATTACAATTAAAAAAAATGGTATTGCAGTTGCAAAGTTGATTTCTCTTTTAGATGATACAAATGGAAGTGTAGATGATTTAGTTGCTGAAACAAGGTTAACATCTAAATACATCTATGGTGGAAAGGAGGCTAGCTTTGAAGAGTACTTAGAACTGACAAAAAATAGTGAAGATAGATATGAATACATTGATGGGGAAATTTATTTTCTAGCCTCCCCTAAAACAATTCATCAAAATACCTTACAGGAATTACATATAGAATTTTATAATTATTTTCAGGATAAAGACTGTAAAGCAATGATTTCTCCTTATGATATAAATCTTAAACGATGTGAAGAAGATAAGAATATTGTCCAGCCTGATCTGATGGTCATCTGTGATTTAGAAGAACATCTTGATGAAAGAGATTATTATATGGGGATACCCGTCCTGGTAGTAGAAATCCTATCCAAGAGTACACGCAGCAAGGATATGGTTAAGAAATTAGACCTTTATATGAAATGCGGTATTGGAGAATATTGGATTGTTAATCCTTTTAAGAAAGAAATGTATATATATTTCTTTAAAAATAAAGAGATTGAAGATTTTAAAAGCTACTGCCTATCAGATACAGTTACCTCATTTAGCTTTAATGAATTTAAAGTGGAGCTCAGCCAGATATTTGAATAATATCAGGAGAGACAGTTGTTTAAGAGCAGGAAGTTAAGTTTAAATAAATATTTTATAGATCATTCTAAGCTGGAGATGAACAGTCCTAAATAGTACCCATGGGGAGTTGTCTTTATATGACTAAGAAATTCATGCCTAATATTATTAATAATTGTTTGTGACTAGTATCTTTATAAAAGATTGGAAGGAGAGATAAAATGGGCTTAGGTGTTGGGATCTATGGTTGTGGTTTTATTGGGGAGGTACATGCCTATTGTTATAAAAATCTGTCTCTTTACTACAATCCTCCGGCTTTAAATCCAGAGTTGATAGGAGTCTGTACCTCACAACAGGAAACGGCAGAAAAAGCAAAAGAAAAGCTTGGTTTTATTATGGCAACTACAGATTATCATGAATTATTGAATAGAGATGATATTGATATTGTTCACTGTTGTACCCCTAACTATCTTCATTATGAATTTATTATTGAAGCTATTAAGGCCAGAAAACACATTTATTGCGAAAAGCCCCTTGCCCTTAATTATGAACAGGCCCGGGAAATAAGGGAATTTACCCGTAAATCTAGATATAAACAGAAATTTCAGATTACCCATAATTACAGGTATCCGCCGGCTATACTCAGGGCTAAGCAATTAGTAGAAGAGGGATTTTTGGGTCAGATATTTGGTTTCAGGGCTCAATATCTACATTCAGGTTATATTGACAAAGACCGCCCAATCTCCTGGCGCCTGAATAAACAGCAAGCTGGTTCAGGGGCACTTGGGGATCTGGGAACACATCTGTTGGATTTGATCTATCATTTACTGGGACCCTATGATCAGGTCATGGCAGAACAGGAAACCTTTATCAAGGAAAGATACTCAGCAGTTCAGCAGAAAAAGGTTCCTGTTGAGGTTGATGATGTAACAATTAGCCTGATTCGTATGGCAAATGGAGCACTGGGAACAATTGAAGCTTGGCGTTTTGCTACAGGCGCTGAAGATGAATTACGGTTTGAGATTCATGGTAGTAATGGGGCAATGAGGTTTAATCTGATGGATCCCAACTGGTTGGAGGTCTATGATAACAGGGAAATAGGGGAACCCTATGGAGGTAACCGTGGATGGAAAAAAATTAGTACTGTACAGAAATACCCTAAACCAGCTGCATTTCCCAGCACTAAAGCCCCTATTGGTTGGATACGCTCTCATGTAGAATCCTTACATACTTTTTTACAGGCAATAGCTGAGGATAAGAAAACACATCCCTCTCTAGCTGATGGGGTCTATATTCAAAAAACACATGACAAGCTACTTAAATCAGCCCATAATGGTCATTGGGAGAAGGTTTCTTTAGAACAGGAT
>JBDNGI010000582.1:0-5280 GCA_041689345.1 Halanaerobiales bacterium | reverse complement strand
AGGGGCTTGAACCTTCAGATTTCCATTTAAAATACTTGCTATTGTTTGTGCATGGATTTGAGACCCTGTTACATAACCATATCTGGAAAATGGGTTCATATATCGATCTCCCATTCCTATTGCATTAACTCCAATGACAACGATCTTTCCTTTCAAAAAAGCTGAATTATATTCTCCCTGAATAATATCAAGAAAAGATAGTGTAGGTATTGTATTAGAACCAGAAAAAGAAATTAATAGCTCTCTATTCAAATCAAATAGATCTACTTGATGTATTTTAACACCAGCCGCCTCCACCAACTCTACAGCAAAGGACTTATATCTGTGCTGGTTATCACCTATCAGAGGGATTAGTTTTCTTATTATACCATCACCATCAGGAAGGTAATTTATATGGCCCAAAACTGCATTTTCGGCAAAATGTTTATATGGCTTTTCAAAATTAAAACCAAATAATCTGTTTTGCTTACCGAAGTTTTTACTCTGCCTACGAAAATCTGCCACTACAGGTAAGACAATATTATTATACTTTTTTAAAACACTTATCAATTCTTTATCACTTGAAGGGGTTGACAGGATAATATCCAGGCCAATGGCTGAAACTCCAGCACTCTCCATTTTTCTTATAACATCAGCATAATAACTTCTATCAATAGGCCAGGAGCCCAGTTCATTAATCGCAGATTCATCAATTGATAGTAGCACTACATCTTTAATCATAGGTTCAAGCCACCAATTTCTAATAAAGAGGGTAAAATCATATACTTTATCTTCCAAAGGGATAAAAAAACTGAAGTGATTTAGAAAAAGAAATAATACTGCCAACATTATAAATAGAAAATACTTTAATTTATTCTGCTTAAAAGTTAATGTCCTCATAATTAGCACCCACTCTAAGTATATCATCCTTCTGCAATATTTGACAAGAAAAGATATATCTATAATATATTTTTGTTGCTAGTTTTACAATACCTTTTTAAGCAATATGATATAATATATAGAGAAGACTTAGTTCAGATGGAGATTTAGTAATCTTGAGATAAAACA
Organism: Halanaerobiales bacterium; assembly: GCA_041689345.1. Lineage (GTDB taxonomy): Bacteria > Bacillota > Halanaerobiia > Halanaerobiales > DTU029 > JBDNGI01. The sequence goes on along the minus strand of JBDNGI010000582.1, from coordinate 4,233 downwards.
ATTAAAAGGATTGATTAAAATGGAGGTTTCTATTTTTATTGCATTTAGCGCAGGATTATTATCATTTCTTTCACCATGTGTCTTGCCATTAATACCCTCTTATATTTCTCTTCTAATGGGGGACTATGCCGAAGATACAAGGAACTATGATAAAAATGCTAACAAGAGAATTATTATCTTACCTGCATTAATATTTGTTTTAGGATTCACATCAGTTTTTATTCTATTAGGCTTATCTGCTTCATTTTTAGGACAATTTTTATTAAAAAATATCAATATTTTGCAGAAATTAAGTGGTATTGCAGTAGTTATACTTGGTTTACATTTAAGTGGCTTAATAAAATTTAATTTTTTATATCGTGAAAAAAACCTAAAGATAAAGAAAAACAGCAACAAGTTCTTAAGGCCATTAATCATGGGTTTTGCCTTAGCTCTAGCCTGGACGCCCTGTATTGGTCCAATACTATCATCAATTCTTATCTATGCAGGAACAAGTCAAACAATCTTACAGGGAGGTATTTTGCTGGCCTTTTATTCTATAGGTTTCGCTCTACCTTTTTTATTAACTGCCTTATTTTTAGACTGGATTTTACCACGATTTAAGAAGTTAAATCCCTATTTATCATTAATTCAGAAAATAGCTGGTGTTTTATTAATCATTTTGGGGTTGTTGATATTTACTAATTATTTTCAAGTTTTAAGTTTCTATTAACTAATGGAGGGATTCTAGATGAAAAAATCATACTTAATACCCATAATTGTTCTTTTAATAATTTTAATAGGGAGCGTAATCGTTTATCAGGCAGGATTGTTTACTAAAGAGGAAGCTAATATAAATATAGGGACAAATATAGGTGATAAAGCACCTGACTTTGTATTAAATAAAATGAACGGAGATGAAATGGCTCTTAGTAGTTTAAAAGGACAAAAAGTATTCCTTAATTTCTGGGCAAGCTGGTGTCCACCATGCCAGGCTGAAATGCCTGACATTCAAAAACTTTATCAAGAAGATAATAATGTTGCAATACTGGCAGTTAATTTACAGGAAGAAAATAAAAAAGTTATAAACTTTATGTTTAGTAATAACTATACTTTCCCGGTTGTAATGGATAAAACAGGTCAAGTTGCAAGAGATTATTTGGTAAGGGGAATCCCCACAACCTATATACTTGACGAAGATGGTATCCTAATGAACAAAGCCAGTGGTGCATTAAGCTATGAACAGATGCTGGAAATGCTGGAGATTAAATAAGAGACATAAATAACTATGTTTAACTAAATCAAGGAAGAATTGCTCAGCTAATAGCAACTCTTCCTTTAACATAGTATTTTGATTATAGCACAGAACTGCGGTTTCCAATCATCTTCCAACTTCTATAAGGCATTTAAAAAAGTCACAGATAAAGTCCCTTATGACTTTAGATAGCTTATACCAAAACATCTCTCTTTTATTATCACATAGAATGTTTTTTTAGTCCTTACATTTAGGACAGTAACCACCCTTATGTCCATGCTCCGGTCTGCCCCTCCATTTTTCTTACTAAAATCCTTTCCACATCTAGGGCAGCGAATATCTTCAGACAATTTATAATCTCCCCCTTGAAAACGAATCGCCTTGCCTTTTATTAAAGATTCTGCAATTTTTTGCCGGGCTTCAACAAGAATTCTTTGAAAAGTAGGACGAGAAATATTCATTTTCTCAGCAGCCTCTTCCTGGTTCAATCCCTCTAAATCCTTAAGTCTGATAGCCCCTATTTCCTCCATCGTTCAACACTCTTCTTCAATCTCACTCATAGGTATACCTGCTGGCTTAAAAAACTTTATCTCCGGTATAAATTCAATTCGTCTCTCCTTTGTAGGTCTAACCATAAAAGTCACTCCTAACATTATTTTCTGCAGTATTTTGTCCGGGACTTAGTAAGCAACCCCGGACAGATAGTTTAGTTAAGAAACAATTCTACTTGCTTAAATTAATAGGTTTAATATCAGGATTAAATTCCTTCTTTTTTGCAATTATCTTATCAGCTATCTCCAGATAACTCTGAGCAATAGAATTTTCAGGATCTGAGAATAATAAAGGATTACCTTGATCACTTGACTCCCGAAGTTTTGGTAAAAGAGGTAATTCAGCCAATAAGTCTAATCCTAATTTCTCGGCTAATTCTCTTCCTCCACCCTTTCCAAATATGTATTCTTTACTTCCACAGTCTGAACACTGAAAATAAGACATGTTTTCAATTATACCAAGAACATCAATATCTAACTTTTCTGCCAGCTTACCAACCCGGCCAGCAACACTAGTTGCTGTTACCTGTGGAGTAGTAACCAACAGCATTGAAAGATGAGGTAAATTCTGCATAATATTTAAGGGCATATCACCAGTACCAGGGGGTAGATCAAGCAATAAATAATCAAGTTCGCCCCAATGGACATCTTCCATAAACTGCTGTAATGCACCTAAAAGTAGTGGTGCCCTCCAGATTACCGCTTTATCTTCATCTACAAATGAACCCATAGACATTACTTTAATGCCCTCTTTTTCTGGTGGAATGATATCCTTTTCACTTTTAGCTCTAGGCTGTTCTGTTAAGCCAAGAATCCTAGGAACACTAAACCCATGAATGTCAGCATCTATAATCCCAACTCTTTTACCTTTTTTTACTAAAGCTGTAGCTATATTAACAGTAACAGTAGATTTTCCAACCCCGCCCTTACCGCTAGCAACAGCAATTAAACCTTCATTAATTGTACCGTGATTTAATTTAAGTTTCTTATCTTTAACTTCATACATAAATTATCTCTCTCCTTTGAAATAATATATTTGTAAACCCTTAAACCTTATCGAAAAGTATACATCTATGCTAGGGGAGTTTCTAGCTCTAACTCATAGCACCCTTAATCTTAAGCAAATAAAAAAATGCTGTAGCAAATCTAAACATATAATTTTAATATTTCTATATAAGAATACCAGTATTACTAGCATATGTCAATAACTTCCTGGTGATATTTGTTATATAATTAGAAGACGAACTCTCCACAAATTAAAAAAATATATTCTTAGTTCTAGTGAGAATTTCCTTGAGGCAATTCCGATAAATAATAAGCTACCATCATTACTATTGATACTATGATAAAGGTAATAATGTATCCAGTAACATTAATTAATATCCCACCAAGTAAAGGCAATATAACTGTCAGAAAACTCATCGTACCCCTGATTCCCAAATAGATAGTTCGATCTTCTTCTGGTGCTATATCTAACAAATAGGGATCAAATCCTATCCTTCTACCGCTTTTTATAACCCCCACTATAAAGAAGACCAGGGAGTAATATATAGGGCCAAATATAGATACTAATAAAGCAAACAATGGGAGTAATGAGCCAATTAATATACATAATTTCACGACCATTGCAGAGCCCATTCTTTTTCCAATAAAACCCCACAAAAAATTTGATAAGACCATACCCGCAAGTTGAATTAATAAGAATGTACCTATAAAACTCTTATCCAGATTATAAGTATCTATGGCATAAACCATATAAAAAGGTAATAGCATTAAACTAAAACTGGATAAATTCTCAACAAGGATAAATCTAGAAAAAAGTTTATCCACCTTAAGTATAGCAGGAACTTCTTTGATAATACTAAATATACCCTGCTCTTTTTTAGTTATTTCGGGAGAAGGAGGCTCTTTTATAAACCAAAAACTCAAAGAAGCGGTCAACAACCCCAAAAAGCCAATAATCAAAGCCCAAAAATAATTATCTGGAAATGATAAATTTAGTACAGAGAAAATCCTTACAATAATTAAACCGCCAAGGAAAGCAGAAATACTGCCAAAAAGTTGTTTATAAGCAAACACTTCTTGCCTTTGCCCTTTAGAGAACAATTTACCTATAATATCAGAATAAGCTATCCCTGCAAAACCACCACTTATTGAAAATATAAATATCCAGAAAACAAAACTGATAATTGTTAAATCCGGGTTCTGCTTTCCAAAATAATAAGTAAAAATAGCCATACCAAGAAAGGATATACTTCTTATATAGATACCCCAGAGCAGAAAAGCCTTCCTATATTTATAAAACCTCATATAATGACTAAAGATAACATTAAAAAACAGAGGCACTCCAAGCATTATAGAATATAAAAAACCAAAAATAATTTTAGAATCCACTAATTCATTTATTAATGCTGGAAATACAGTACTAAAATCTAACATTGCCATGGT
>JBDNGI010000581.1:0-4759 GCA_041689345.1 Halanaerobiales bacterium | reverse complement strand
CGCTCAGAAGGATCAATAATCCTGACCAGAACCAGATCATGCTTTTTATCAGTTATTTTTAGTTCTTTTTCATAATCTTCGTCAAGAAAATCAGAGATCATAAATACTATGCTCTTTTTTTTCTCTACTTTATTAAAATACTGCAGGGCATTTTTAAGATTAGTTCCTTTATGCTCTGGCTCAAGTTCTAAGATGTTCTCAATAATTGACAAGACATGTTTCTTGCCACTTTTTGAGGGAATAAATTTTTCAACCTTATCTGTAAAGAGTATTGCACCTACTTTATCATTATTTTTTATAGCTGAAAAAGCAAGGGTAGCACCTAGTTCAACAATGATATCTTTTTTAATTCCGAAGTTATTAGAATGGGAAAGATCAATTAAAAGAAACATATTCATTTCCCGTTCTTCCTGAAACTGTTTGACATATGCTTTATTCTGGCGGGCAGTCACATTCCAGTCAATGTTTCGCACATCATCACCGGGATAATACTGGCGAATATCATCAAATTCAATTCCTTTACCACGGAATCCAGAACGGTATTCTCCAGAAAATATCTCTTCAACAAGTTTATTTGATTTAATCTCGATTCTTCTTATTTTTTTTATTAAGTCGCGGGATACCATCTTAAACACATCCTTAGGTATTATAATATTAGCCAAAGTTAAAAACCCCTTCAGAGCAAACCAAGTTCTCTGCAGATCTTTCTACAACCCTTTCCTTTAAATCTGCTTTTATGGTAAGTTTACCTCTTCCAATATTTCTGAGATAATATCCTCTGCTGATAGATCTTCAGCTTCTGCTTCATAGCTTAAGAGAATTCTGTGTCTTAATACATCATAAACTATTGATTTTACATCATCAGGGGTTACATAATTGCGTCCTTGAAGAAAGGCCCTGCCCCTTGCTGCTCTAATTAGATTTAAGGAAGCCCTTGGAGAGGCACCACAGGCAATATATTCTGACTCTTCCCTTGTTTTAAAGACGATATCTAATACGTAATTTTTAATGTTTTCATCCACATAAACAGTGCTAACTTTTTTTCTTATTTTAAAGATATCTTCAACAGAAATAACTTCTTCCAATTCAATAAACTCTTCATCTTTCTGAAAGTTAAACCTTTCCATAATAAAGGCTTCCTCTTCACGGGAAGGATAATCTATCTTTAATTTTAACATAAACCTATCCTGTTGAGCTTCAGGTAATGGATAGGTTCCCTGTTGTTCTAAAGGATTCTGGGTTGCAATAACCAGAAAAGGCTGGCTTAACTGATAGCTTATATCTCCAATTGTAATCTGTTTCTCCTCCATGGCCTCTAGTAAAGCAGATTGAACCTTGGCTGGTGCACGATTAATTTCATCTGCCAGTATTAAATTACTAAAGATAGGTCCCTTTTTGATCATAAATTCACTGGTTTTCTGATTATATATCTCTGTTCCTAATATATCGGCAGGCAGCAAATCCGGTGTAAACTGAATCCTCTTAAAATCAATACCAAGTACACTAGCGATTGTACTTGCCGTAAGCGATTTGGCCAGTCCTGGCACACCTTCCAGTAGGATATGCCCACCAGTCAATAAACCAATCAATATCCTATCTATCATATACTTCTGTCCAACAATCACTTTAGCTATTTCCTCTTTAAATCTGAATATTATCTGAGTTTCTTCCTTTCCCAATCTACTTTCTAAAGCCTGTCCTTCCATTTCCTTCAGCCCCCTTAAGAATATGTAGTATTTTAATTTTTGCTTTAAGGTTAAGTTTAATCCCACAAAGGATAACACATACCCTGAAAAAAAGGCCATTTTTATATAGCCTTTAGAATATTATAACAAAAATATGATTAAATATCATTAAAACAAAATTAAAATTTCATTAAAAAAACCCTGACTACTAAGAGCCAGGGAATAGTTGCTATATATTAAAATAAATAATTATTTACTTTATAATGCAACAACATTTTCAGCTTGTGGGCCGCGGTCACCATCAACCACTTCAAATTCTACTTCTTGACCTTCTTTTAAACTCTTAAAACCCTCTGATTGAACTGCAGAGAAATGAACGAATACATCGTCTCCTTCTTCTCTTTCAATAAAACCAAAACCCTTTTGATCATTAAACCATTTTACTTTACCTGTGTAAACCATTAAATAATTCCTCCTAAATTTTCTTAAGGCAATTTTTACAATATTTCATGCCCACTCGATATTAACATCTCATACTATTAGTATAATAAAAACAACTATTTTTATACATACCATCTTTTAGCATTACTTTACCTCTTATTCTAACAAAACATTTCCATTATCAAGCTATAATCCCCCCAAGAATACTATATCTTTCTAAATAAACAATATTTATCTCCGTCCTCATAAACTATTTCTAAAAGATATTTCTTAGCAATTTCTTGAAAAGTATTATGATTATAAAAAGTAATATGGGTAGGATCCCACTTATACCACCAATCTTCAAATTCCTCCGGACCTGGATGAAAAGATGTCATTAAGGCTAGGTAAGCACCTTTCTTTAAATGTTCAAGTAATATCTCTATCTCTTTTAGTGGATTCTTTAAATGTTCAAAAACCTCTGTAGATGTAATTAAGTCATATTTCTTATTCCTAAATACTTTTTCTGGAAAGAAAAACGGATCATAAATATCAACAGAGATTCCTTTCTCCTTTAGTAGATCAGCCAGAACCGGCCCTGGACCACAACCAAAGTCGAGAGCTGTTTCCAGATTATCTATATATGGTTCAAGTACTTGCTTAATAAAACGCTTAAACATCTTTACATAACCAAAATTTTCAAGGTTATTATCATGTTGCGCATATCTCTTTTTTTCCTCAGCAGGGTCTATTATTTCAGCTTCATCTATAAAAATCAAGTCACAGTTTGGGCAGTGATAGTATGATTCTTTTAGTTCAAGTTTATTTAATTTTTTACTATTACATATTTTGCACTCCATATTAACTCTTACCCCATTTTCTTATATTTTACAGATGTTTTTATGTTTTAAAATATCTTGTAATTAAAAAATAGCTTTCCACTCTCAGTACTTTTTATAGGATAGGAACAATCCCCTTAAGGAGATGAATTAGGTTAACTCCGTTCATTGAAAATTTAGGACCTTATTTTGCTATTCTGTCTTGTTTAGCAACAATTTCTATTGCTTCTTTAAGACCGAGAATAACACCCTTTAGCTGTTCTCTCTCTTCTTGATTTGCAATTTGTTCTAGTTTTTCTTCATAAGATAAAGAGCGTCTATGCAACAAATCAATCAGTAAAGTGGAATTATCTTGAACCATTAAATTTCCTCCCTCCATAACCTAACTCACCCTATAGAAATTCGACATCAAATGAAAAAATACCTTTTTTTATTTTCATTTTATTAAAAAAGAGCTTACCGGGTGAAATAGGTGTGACAAAAAAATACTGAATGATAAAAGAACCAGCAACATAATTAGTTGTTACTGGTTCTTCATTTTTCCTTATTTCATTTTTTTTTATCATTAAAGTCTTATTTCTTTACCTGCTTTAGCCGAATCATAAATACCATTTAACATTTTTTGTACCAATAATCCATCTTCAGCAGTAATCATAGGCTCTTTTCCTTCTTTAATACAATCAATAAAATGTCTAATTTCATTACTAAAAGTATCTTCATCCCGTACAGTTGGGGTAGAATCTACCAGATAATTCTCTTCTTCACCATAAATTTCTAGAGGGTCCAGGCTGGCTCCTGCTTTTTCACCAAAAAGTTCACTTATTATACCAGTTTGTTTACCATTTATGGCCCAACTAATATCAAATGTCAGTGAAGCACCATTTTCAAAACGAATAAAACCTGCAGTGGAATCTTCTGTATTAAATACTAAATCATCAGTATCTAAGGCTTCCCACCTACTAACAGCTTTAGTCTTATAATCCCCAATCCTTTTATGCACTGAAGAACTTACACTTATAGGTCTAGGTTTACCCATCAAATACCAGGTTAAATCTAGTACATGAACACCAATATCAATAACAGGTCCACCGCCAGATTTGGATTTATCAGTAAACCAACCCAAAGGAGTACCCCTTCTTCTTCTCCAGGAAGCCCTAGCATAATAGATTTCTCCAAACTTACCTGCATCAGCAAATTCTTTTAATAACTTACTACTAGCACGGAATCTATTAACAAATCCCATCATAAATACTTTATCACTATCCTGAGCTGCCTTGACCATTGCTTCAGCTTCCTCTGTATTCATAGCCATCGGCTTTTCACATAGTATATGTTTCCCTTTTTTTGTTGCAGCAATTGCTATTTCAGCATGTGCATTATTCCAAGTACAGATACTAATAGCATCTACCTCTTCCAAGTCCAATAATTCATTATAATCACTTACAGCATATTTTAATTCATATTTTTCAGCAACATCTTTAGCACGTTCTAAATTCATATCACAGATACCTATTAATTCAACATCATCTTGTTTAAGATAAGCTGGTATATGGGCATTTTGAGCAATATTTCCTGCACCAATTATTGCAATTCTAATTTTATCTTTCATAAAGTAACTCCTCCTATTAATATTTTTTCCTAATACACGATTCAGTTAACAAGCAATTATCAAAACTATATATTCTAATTCCATTCCTTTTCCATAACTTCTACACATTCAGCAAGGGAAGGTACAGGATTGTCCACATTACCCTCATACTCCAATATCGAGATACCCTGATAATCATTTCCCTCTAATAAATCTATCAGCTCTTT
>JBDNGI010000580.1:0-4311 GCA_041689345.1 Halanaerobiales bacterium | reverse complement strand
TTCCAGGAAATGATTGATGGTTTAAAAGAAATGGATGCTTATGGGACTGAAAGAACCCCCTGGGCCTTTGACACAGAAGCATTTAAAATTGTTGCTGAAAAGTTATGTCAGGAGGCTGGAGTCAATATTTTATTTCATAGTTTTTTGGCAGATGCAGAGGTTAAGGATAACTATATTAGCAATATATCAGTTGCTACAAAAGATGGCTTAAAGGAATTTAATGCAAATATATTTATAGACTCTACTGGTGATGGAGATCTGGCTTTTTTTGCTGATGCTCTTATAGAAAAAGGACGTATTAGTGATAATCTAACACAACCTATGACACTAAATTTTCGTATGGCTGAAGTTGATATTGAAAAAATGCCCTCCCGGAAGGAATTAACTTCTTTATATGTTAAAGCAAAAGAAGAAGGTATAATAGAATGTCCAAGGGAAGATATATTATATTTCTTTTCTACCCAGCCAAATGTTGTTCATTTTAACCAAACCAGGGTTATACGTCATGATGCTACTGCTCCGATGTCTATGAGTAATGCTGAAATTGAGGGGAGAAGGCAGGTGTGGGAGATATCACGGTGGTTAATAAATAATATACCAGGTTATGAGAATTCATATTTGCAACAAACTGCCTGTCAAATTGGAGTTAGAGAGTCACGCCGTGTAATAGGAGATTATGTTTTGACTATGGAAGACTTACTTACTGCCCGCAGGTTTGATGATGTCATTGCTTGTGGTAGTTATAATATCGATATACATAACCCTGATGGGGAAGGGACAGTCCTTAAAAAGTTGAAACCTGGTGAATGGTATGATATACCATATAAGACTTTGATTCCTCGCGGTATAGAAAATTTATTGATTGGCGGCCGCTGTATTTCTGCTACACATGAGGCTCATTCAGCTATACGTGTTATTCCGATTGTTTTCGCTATTGGTCAGGCAGCAGGTGTTGCAGCTGGGCTTTCCACTGAACTGGGTACTATTCCCCGTAATCTAAACTATCAAGATATACAGGAGCATTTACTGCAACAAGGTGCTACACTGGGGGATTTTTAAATAAAAATTTAGGCATAAAACAGTTGTTTTGTTAAAGAGGTGGTTAATAGGTATACTTGGTACTAATGACAAAGAGCAGCGGTATTAAGAGTGAATACGATTAAATCTAAGGGGGATTAAAATGAAAAAGAAAATTATTTTAATGGTAGTTATCTCAATGTTAATGATGGTTATGGTAAGTAGCTTATCTGCCCTGGCTGAAGATACAGTTACACTCAAGGTATGGAGTCCATATGCTTCAGCTTATACAAGACCTTATTTTGATAAAATGATTAAAATATTTAATGATAGTCATGATAATATAAAGGTTGAACATATTCCGGTATCCAGTGGAGTTCAAGAAAAATTTCGAACTTCTGTAATAGGTGGTAGTGCTCCTGATGTAGTTTTTGCAGGTATGAACTTACTATATGATCCAGCTGGTAAAACAAGGTCAGAAATAGAAGAAGAAGCAATGAAAAAGTAGGCGGTCACCCTGAGGCTGCTGCAGAATTCATTAATTATATAGCCAGTCCTGATGCTCAATCTATGATGATGTTGGAAGCTGGAAAGTTAGTGCCACACAAAGGGGCCTATCTTTCAGACGAATTACCTGCTTATATAAGCCAGGCAAAGGCTATCCTTGATAAACGACTCGATTTACAAAGTAAATATACTCAAAAACAAATAAATAGGTATCCTGATATTGCGACTATGAAAATGGGGGAATTGACTGTAACCACTGATGAAATTCCTCAAGCTATAGCTGGAGGTCGTGTAATGAGGTCAGCGGGAACATTATTTTCTAAATATCTTTTATATAAGTCCCACTTATATTTTTCTTAATAATACTTAGTGTATGCATAATTAGTATAATTGGCTAGAACGGCAAGTGTAATTATTAAGTATTATTTATATAGATAAGATATCTGCTAAAGATTATGTTAGTGGTCTAACTATGGGTGGGGTTAAAGGATAAGGGATAGTATGTAAGTATATAAGGTATTAAGTTTATGTAAGTTTCCTCAACTAAGAATTTATCCTCACAGCGCAAACAGTTGTGGGGATTTTTTTATGTATATTAATGACCTATGCTAAAGCATCTAACTGTGCACCCAGTAGGGTCTGATGACCGGGCAATATACACCACGACATGGTATATAAGTCTTCTGATTTTATATTTTGAAGGAAGACTCTATAGGTACTTAAATTTAGTAAATTTTTACTTGTCTAATTAATTGGAATCTTTTTTGACAAATGTACTATAATAAGGGTAACTAACTAAAAAACTAGATCTATAAAACTTTTTAGGGGGCCCTTATATGTTTAAAAATTTAAACCTAAACTGGAAAATTAATATTATAATAATATTATTTGTAATTGTTTTAATGTCTGTGGGTGGTTATATTATGTATAACTTCACTACTAATATAATATTAAATCAAATAACTGATAAAATTAATATAATGGCTGAATATGAAAAAGAGAAAATAATCTGGATAAGAAATAATCTGGAGAAAAGGATAAATGGACTTACTCATAATAGTGTCTTAAAGTTTTATACTATCTTATTTTATAATAATTACGTTATTTCTGAAGATGAAAAAAACAATCAAGATACAATTGGTACTTTTATTAGTAAAGCAAGTTATAGCTCAAATACAGAGTTACAAAAGTTAACTCAATCAACTAACTATGTGGAATTTGCTTTTATTACTACACCAGATGGTTTTGTTATAGCTGATTCTAGACAGAAACTGATAGGTAACCCCACTAAATATATTGGTAGAAAATTAGAAGCTAAAAGCTATAAAGTCCTGGGAGTAGGAAATTTTAGAGTTATTGAAGATCGACCATTATTAATAATGAATAAGCCTATATACAGTGATGATGTTCTGATTGGTTATTTTGTTATCGGTCTATCTATCAACCTTTTCCGGGAAAATCTAAATAATTTATTAGGTGATTATGGTACAATTACTATAATAAATGATGACGGTATTATATTAAATCATAAAGATTTAGACCGTTTAGGTGATAAGCTAGATAATGAATGGTTTAAAGTCCAAACTAACCAGATGAATGAAGCCAAAAAGGAAACAGTAAATGGACATTATTATATCTTAAATAAGATTGCTGATATTAATGTATATTTTGCTGTTGATATTCCCTTAAATAAAATAAATATCCCGGCTAAAAGGATAAGCAATGTATTAATTTATATTGTTTTTGTAAGTGTTATTATTATTCTACTTATAATCACTTATGTTATAAATTCTCAATTAAGGCCATTGTTTCTGCTGTCACATAATATTAATAAAGTTAGAAAAGGAAATTTAGATGTAAAAATTGATCTAGATAGAACGGATGTAATTGGTAAATTGGCTGACAATTTTAACAAAATGGTAACAGAGATTAAGGAATTACTAAATAAGGTGAAAGATGATCAACAGGAAATACGTAAATATGAACTAAAGGCTTTACAGGCCCAGATAAACCCTCATTTTTTATATAATACACTTGATTCATTCAGCTGGATGGCGAGAGCCAAAAAATATGACGAAATTATCAAAATAACGGTAGCTCTATCAAATTTTTTCAGATTGAGTCTTAATAAAGGTCAGGATATTACCTCTATTAAAAAAGAAATAGAACATGTTAAAAATTATCTTACCATTCAAAAGTTGCGTTATCCGAATAAGTTCGAATGTAAGATAAATTTTGCAGAGGACTTATATCGAAAAGAGTGCTTAAAATTAATTTTACAACCACTTGTTGAAAATTCTTTGTTACACGGTCTGGAAAAAGTTGATAGTGGTGGATTAATAGTTATCAATGGAAAAAAAAGTGGTAATGACCTGGTCATACAGGTTTATGATAATGGATCTGGTTTTGATCCTGAGCAGATGGAGGATATGATTAATAGTAATGATATAGATTATGGCTATGCCCTTAAAAATGTAAAGAATAGAATAGAGATATATTATGGTTTAGATTATGGATTATCTTTCTACTGTCATGATTGTGGAGGGGCCTGTGTAGAGGTTCGACTTCCAATAAAAAATTACAGGGGGAAAAAAGAATGTATAAGCTAATTATAATTGATGATGAACAAGGGGTACGAGAGGGACTAAAGATGAGTGTTGAATGGGATAAATATGATATAGAGGTGGTTGGTATAGCCTCAAATGGCAAAAAGGCCTTAGCACTTATCAAAGAGCAAAAGCCTGAATTGATTATTACTGATATCTATATGCCTGAAATGGATGGATT
>JBDNGI010000579.1:0-1985 GCA_041689345.1 Halanaerobiales bacterium | reverse complement strand
TGTATTAGGGAGTTTAATTGTCGGGATGAAATTGTGCTAACATCAAAGGTATATGGTAAGACAGGCCGGGATATTAATTCACAAGGCCTTTCAAGACGCCATATTATGCTTGCTGTAGAAGATAGTCTAAGACGCCTTGGAACAGATCGTATAGATATATATTTTGTACATCAATTTGATGATAAAACAGATATTGCAGAAACACTGTGTGCTCTTGATGACCTTGTTCAACAGGGAAAAATTCTCTATCCCGCTGTGAGTAATTGGGGGGCCTGGCAGATTGAAAAGGCTTTAGGTATTTCCAAGCAGGAAAGTCTGGCACGTTTTGAATGTGTACAACCGATGTATAATCTTGTTAAGAGACAGGTTGAAGTGCAAATCCTACCTATGGCTAAAGAAGAAGGGTTAGGGGTTATTTCATATAGTCCCCTTGGAGGAGGACTATTAACAGGTAAATATAGTACAAATAAAAAACCAGATAAAGGGAGATTAGTAGATAGAGAAAATTATGCTAAACGATATGGGCTTGATGTTTATTACCAGGTAGCAGAGAATTTTACTGAGCATGCAGAAAGCCGTGGACTAGATCCTGTTTCTCTGGCAGTAGCCTGGGTTATGTCTCATCCGGCAGTGACGGCACCGATAATTGGGGCTCGTAATTTAGAACAACTGGAAGGCTCTCTTAAGGCTTTGAACATAGGAATGACTGATCAATGGAGAGAAGAAATATCATCATTATCAATTACACCTCCACCTGCAACAGATAGACTGGAGGAAATAAAGTAATATTTTATGGGCAGTCAAATTAATAAGAATATATGCAAATAATTTTAAATAATTCATGGAGGTAATTTACTTTGAAATTTTTCACTTTTATTATATTAAACAATATTGCACCTTTATTTATAATTATTTATCTAGGGTATTTATTAACAAGTAAATTTAAGCTAGATATTTATACTTTAAGTAAATTAAATTTTTACATCTTTGTACCTGCTTTAGTTTTTGTTAAGGTATATCAAACTGAAATTAATCATGAGTTTTTGTCAGCATTATTATTTGGAATACTAATATTATGTTCCTTAGCCTTATTAGGGTGGATAATTTCCAAGATGATGGGACATAAAGTATCAGTATCAACTAGCCTTTCTAATTCAATTATGTTTTATAATTCAGGTAATTTTGGTTTGCCTTTAATTATATTGGTTTTTAATGATACTCCTTATGCTAGTTATGCTGTATCTGTTCAAATTATGATATTAATAGTACAAAATTTTACTACTAATACAATAGGTTTTTTTAATGCTGGAAGGGGACAGATGGATTATCTTGATAGTATCAAAAAAATACTAAAAATGCCTGCTATATATTGTATTTCTCTGGCTGTTATCTTTAACTTACTTAAGATTGATCTTACTAATTTTTTCTTTTGGCCGTCAATTGATTATATGAAAAATGGCCTAATACCGATAGCCCTTCTATCATTGGGAACTCAACTTTATCATACTAAATTTAATCTTAAAAATAAGGATGTCTATATTGCCAGCCTTACTCGATTGTTAGGGGGCCCTTTGCTGGCATATCTATTATTAAATATAATGGGGATAGATGGGGTAATGGCTCAGGTTCTATTTATATCTTCATCTGTACCTTCAGCTGTCAATACCGCCTTAATAGCAGTAGAGTTTGATAATGAACCTGATTTTGCCTCACAGGTTGTTATGACAAGTACAATAATGAGTTCAATTACATTAACTATTGTAATATACTTATCTCAGTATCTATTTTAATATGGAGACAAATCAACTACAGGTTATCCTGCTTTCTGTATTTAAGTGGGGAATCACCTGTAGTTTTTCTTTTTTCTTATATGCCAGAAAGAATTGACCTTAATAAGGAGATATGATATTATTAAAATATACTTATTTACATTAAGAAAGAAACTATTACTTGTTTTACTTTTATTGTTTAAAAAGAGTCTATTT
>JBDNGI010000578.1:0-1912 GCA_041689345.1 Halanaerobiales bacterium | reverse complement strand
ATCATATAGTTGGAAATTTTTTTGAAAAAATAAAAAAATTATTTAGTGATTTTAATGATTTTTTTTAGATAATGTTGATCAAGGGAGGTAACATAAATTGTTTGACATAGGAACAGAAATAGAGCAATTTGCTAACATTAAAGTAGTGGGTGTTGGCGGCGGCGGTAATAATGCTGTAAATAGAATGATAGAACAAGGACTGGATGGAGTTGAATTCGTAGCAATTAATACCGATGCCCAGGCTTTATTATCTTCTAATGCTGGTAGAACAATTCGCATAGGTGAAAAAATAACCAAAGGGCTTGGTGCAGGTTCTAATCCAAATATTGGTGAAGAGGCTGCAGAAGAAAGTAGAGAAGAAGTAGCCCAGGCTTTAGAGGGCGCTGATATGGTATTTGTTACTGCTGGAATGGGTGGTGGTACTGGTACAGGTGCAACTCATATTGTTGCTGATATAGCTAAAAATCTGGGTGCTTTAACAGTTGCAGTTGTTACAAAGCCACTTACTGTTGAGGGACGTCAGAGAATGGATAAAGCACAAGCAGGTATAGAAAAATTAAAAAGTAGTGTTGATACTTTGATAGTAATTCCTAATGATCGCTTATTAGAAGTAGCAGAAAAACAGACAAGCTTAATTGATGCATTTAAGATTGCTGATGATGTATTACGAAAGGGAGTTCAGGGTATATCTGATTTAATTACAATAACAGGTATAATAAATCTTGATTTCGCTGATGTGAAGACTATTATGACTGATGCTGGTTCTGCTCTTATGGGAATTGGTAGAGCTAAGGGTGATGATAGGGCCGCAGATGCAGCTAAATTGGCGATTACATCACCATTATTAGAAGCCTCAGTTGAAGGTGCTAAGGGTGTCTTGCTCAATATAACAGGTGGAATGAATTTAGGTATTCATGAGGCTAATGAAGCGGCTAGAATGATACAAGAGGTAGCAGACCCTGATGCGAATATAATTCTTGGTGCTGTAATAGATGAAAACTATGATGAAGAGGTTCAGGTCACAGTTATAGCTACTGGTTTTGATGTTAAACCACTTAACAATAAAAAATATGAAGAAAAAGTTGAAGATGATTTTGATATTGAAAATTTCTCAGGTGATGATTTAGATATTCCTGCCTTTTTACGCCGGCAAAAGGATTAAATATAATTAAAATAATTTTTTTTACTATTTAATAATAGTTAATTACTTTTTTAAAATAAGTATTTTTCTCGATACCATTAAGGTGTCGAGTTTTTTGCTTTTGTGTAGTTCTGACAAAATAGTATAAAATTGTTATTCATAAATCATAATTCTCATCATATATTTTAAATAGATGGATTAAGTAGGTGCTGAAATGAAATGATCATATATGCAGATATAACATTTATTAATAATTTCTTAATGACCCTTGCCATAATTTGGGCTGTTGCTAATATTATGGAAATAGACTATAATTGGTTAAACTTATTTGCAGCAACATTTGTTGCTAATATATATTTTTTCCTGGTGTTATTTATTCAGAATGTTAATATTAATAATTTAATAACTGTTTTCTTGCAAATTTCCTTAAATATTATAGCAGCTATTATCATTATAAGAATTGCATTTCCTAATATAAGTAATAGGAATTTGATTAAAGCAGTTTCTTACCTATACTTAATAACCTTCATTGCAATAGGTACTACACTATCGGTATTTTATGTTTATGGGGGTTCACCCTTCAGTGTTGGTATGCAAAAAAATATCATAGGAATAATCATCTTATTTTTAATAGGTAATTTTGGTTGGAGATATTTTCAGAAATATAAGGCCCCAGAAGAATTTTATATCCCAGTAAAAATATTTTATCTAGAGAAGGAAGTAGATATAATAGGATTGATAGATACTGGTAATAGTCTGACGGATCCTTTT
>JBDNGI010000577.1:0-8231 GCA_041689345.1 Halanaerobiales bacterium | reverse complement strand
CCGATAAAATAGAATATCTATCTTTCTTACCTTTAGCCTTTCTAATAAACATCATTTTTCTATCGCCATCTATGTCTTTCTTTTTTAATCTTACAACTTCACTAACCCTCAAACCGGAGGAATAAATCGTACAAATTAATGCTTTGTGCTTTAAATTAATTATTGAATTTATGATTCTTTTTACCTCTTTACGACTTAATACCTTAGGTAACCGTTTTATTTTTTTTGGTCGAGGAATAGCAATTGAAATACCATTTTTATTTAGAATTATTTCAAAAAATAGCTTTATCGAACTTATAGATTGGTTAACATACGAAGCTGACAATTCCTGATCTATAAGTTGTAGAAGATAGTTTTTTATTTCATCTTCTTCTATATACATTATCAACTTACTAGATACTATAGCAAATCGATTAATATGATTTACATATGCTTTTATAGTTTTAGAGCTATAACCTTGCAGTTTTAACTCTCTTCGATATTTATGTAAGTGTAATTGTATAAAGAAATACTTTAATAAGGCAAAATCAATATTACTTCTCAATTGTAAAAAAGATTTACTTATTTTAATTTGATCATTTTCGAATTCATCAAATAGCTGAGATATATTATTTTTGTTAAAAGGAATTATCCAGACATTTCTACCAGGAAACCAATATCCGCCTTTAATCTCCTTGATTTTATTACCGTCTTCCGGATTACAATTTCTGAATCTAATCTCAATCCTAGAAATATCTTCTTTATTCAAATAACTTAAAACCATATAATATTTCCCTCCTTCTAAAAAGATTCCAATACTATGTAGAACTGAAGGTGAATTTTGGAAACTTATATCTCTCAATTTATACATTAATGACAATGTTCCTGCATTATTTTCATTATTTTTCTAAATTAATACTTTTTATATATTATTATGACTTATATCATAAACCTTATTAAAGTAAGTGATTATATAGTATTATTAAATTTTTACCAGTTTATATCTCCAAAAACATAGTAGTTATCTTATACTTCCCATCTGATTTCTCTTCAATTATCTCCCGGTATTTGTCCAATTGAGCCTGTTCTTTAGTAATACCACTTTTATAATCTAAAATCAGAATCTCTTTCTTCTCGTCATTCAACCTTAATTGATCAATTCGGTAGGTCACATTTTCATATTCCAGTTCATATTCATTGAATACCTGCCAGCTAGTATCAAAGTATCCAGCATTATTATTAATAAAATTATTGACTTTATGGACTATATTTTTAATTTGTAGTGGTCCCAAAATATTCCCATAACGTGCCAGTATCATCTTCTCAGCATAACTTTTTTCCTCTTCACTATTATACTTTATATGTTCCAAATAATAATGTATGGCCAGTCCTTTAACCCTATTAATTTCCTTTTCCAAAGTCATTAAGAAATCTTTCTTATTATTAGTCTCTTGCAGTATTTGTTCATCTAGTAGCATGGGTTTGAAATAATCTGTTAAATTAGGAATCTCAACATTATTCTTAGAATCTTTCTTCTCATCAACAATCAACCGACCCAGTTGTTTCTTTTCTGTAAGATCACAAAGGGTATCTACCTTAGCTCCATTCAATAGTCCCTGCTCATAAAATTCATAAGTACTAGCAGTCCAGCACCTTCCCTGCTTATCTATAGATAGTTTCCGCGGACCTTCTATAAAGAAGAACAGGTTCTTCTCCGGTCTTGTAAGCGCTACATAAACATTATTTATCTCTTCATTTAATTCCTTGACTGCTTTTTTTTCGGCGAAATCAATATCTAGATATTGAAACATCTTCTCATATCGGGAATTAGTCAATAGATAATCCTCTATCTCTTGAAATTTATCATCAAAATTAATATATAGTTCCATACTACTGGAATATCCTCCATTACCTGAAGAGGGATTCCAGTAAAAGAATTCTGTTTCAAAGGAAAGACCCTTTGCTTTATGAATTGTCATTAACTTAACAGCAGTGTTCTCCTTAACACCAACTTGCTTTAATTCATCACCATCTAAATTATCATTAACATATTCCATAAAATCACTTAAAGAACTATAATTTCTCATCAACTTAAAAAAATAGTAGATGTTTTTAAGGGCAGCACTATTATCTTGAAAATTATCCAGTATACCACTATATTCAATAACATAATTACTTAATTGCTGATATTCCAGTCTTTCTAGTGATCTAATTTCAAGCAACACCTTTTGAATATCATCATATTCTAAATTCACTTCTTCTCCTAACATAAACTGTTCTACTTTATCTTTATTTGTTAGTAAATATCTGAGAACAGTATGATTAACACCTATCAGGTCACTTCGTAAAAATTTTATTAATTGAAAATAGTCATTATAATTAAGATAACTTAAAAGGAAATAGATCGGTTTTAAGGCCTCATGATCTACCAAACTGTCCTTGCTTTCCAGTATATAGGGGATACCTTTATTATCCAGTTCAGCAGCAATTTCAGCCAGGTCTTTATTAGAACGAGTAAGGATACCAACATTATTATATGACGGCAGCCCTTCTATTCTTTTAGCAATCTCCTTTTTCAAGTCAAGGGTAATTTTTTTATTTTGCTCTATTATCTCCTGCTGTTTTTCAGAACTCAATTTTTCAAAGGCTTTTGTTTCAGTATTAGTTAATGTACTTTGACCACCAAGTAATACTTCAACAAATCCCTGATTTTTTTTATCTAAATAATTAACATTGGCATAATTCCACTCAGATTCAAGACTAAAGAAGAATTTATTAACAAAATCAATAACCTGCTTTTCACTACGATAGCAGGTAAGTAGTGATTCACTTTCCACTTCCAAAATTTGATCTAAACTGAAAAACAGTTCTTTCTCTCCACCCCTCCAACCATAGATGGATTGTTTTTCATCTCCAACAGTAATTACATTTTCACATTTGTCAATTAATGGTTTTAGTATCTTCCACTGTAAAATACTAGTATCCTGAAATTCATCTATAAAAAGGCTTTTTACATTACTACCAAGGAGCTCGAAGAAATACTCGCTTACTGTATTGCCCTCTAATAGATTCAATTCAGTCTGAAAGAAATATTTATAAGTATAATTGCTAATATCAGTATGAGTAAAGCTCTTTTCTCTAAACTTAAGACTATCATAGATCTGAAAAATCCTTGCCGAAAATTTAAAAATCTCTTCCTCATATGGAATCATCTCTTCATTATATATGTGGCCAGCTAGCTGTTCTAGAAATTCATGATATTTAAATTCTAAACCCTCTTTTAAGTCAGCAAAATCCTTCCCACGAATCTTCCCGCCATTCCAGAAACTACTTTTAAAAAAAAGACTATAATTTTTTATTATTTTTTCCTTCTTGGTCTCCATACTTTCTAAACTACAGTATTCTGTCATCAGAGTCTGAAAATCTTTTACATAAAAGTCACTTGAAAATTCCTTACTCTTTTCTTCAGCAATACTCTCCAGTATATTTTGACACTGATCAAGATAAAAGATAAGATTTTTCGTATCTCTCGGCTGTCTCTGTTGATGATTAATAAGAAGAAACTTCCAGCGACTATACAACATATCTTTAATTAAATCTAAATAATGTTTGATATATCTTTCTGTATTATCTGTTAGGAACTTCTCCATTAATGCAAAATCAGTAGGATTGTCCAGCAGTTTTTTGAACACCTCCTCAATTATTTCTTCATTTTTACTATCATCAACAATCTGATATGAATAAATTCCTAAATAGGGGGCAATGGCCTGTTTAAAGATCTTATTAATAAAACTATCAATAGTATAGATATTTATTCTATCTTTGTTTTTTAACATCTGCTTATAGGCCTGTTTTAAAGAAGTGATATCAAGCTTAATCTCAGGGTTGACCAATATTAAACTCTGAAAAACATCACTCCCATTACCATATTCTAATATATCTTCTATTTGTTCAATAATCCTCTCACGTATCTCTGCAGTAGCCTTACGAGTAAAGGTCATTACCACTATTTCCTCAAAATTTTGCCCTTTCAGCAAAGCTGCAATGAATTCTAATGATAATCTATATGTTTTCCCTGTACCAGCACTAGCTTTAAGTACCTTCTTCATAAAATTACACCACCCTACAGACATCTGTCATAATACATTTTTGACAGATTGATTTATATTTATATGAATATTCTTCTTCACTAAAAAATTCATTTACAGTTTCAATTATCTCTTCAGCAAGTTGAGCTTCCGTACCTGTTTTACCAGTATCAAATTTCTCATCCAGAACAGCATAAATAGCCTTATCAATTACATAATCCCCACTTTGATTAGGATTAATTAATAATGAGTAAAAATCAAGTTGTTTAATATCACCAGAACCAGTTTTGAAGTCAATCAAATATTTCCTGCTGTCTGTATTAATTAAGAGATCTACTCGTCCATTTAAATATATACTAGTTAATTCGTTCTGATAAAATGAATCTTCCTTCCCTGCCTCTGGTTTCCACTCTGTCAGAACTTCTTGAATAGACCCATCAATCCTGTTTTTCATCTCTTGAAAAAAATAGGCGATAGAGCGCTCCACCCTGGGAAAAAGAATGTCACGATAGTATTTTTTATAAAAACTATTTACTTTAAGGTAATAAGATTTAAATTTATTCATAACTACTTCTTTTATAAGCTCCTCATCAGCCTTAAAGCTACTTACAATCTGATCAATTATCTCTCCAACTATTTCATGAACCAAAATTCCTAAGATTCTTGGTCCCAACTCTTTTTCTATTTCTATATGATCTTCTTCAAGGTGGGCTATATGTTCAAGATAAAACTTATAATAACAATCTTTTAAAACACCATATTTATAATATGCCAGAGAGAAATTCTCCTTAAAATCATCTTTTTCAATCATTAATTTATCTTCTATTATTGTGTCGGGATAAACGGCCGTACTTATGACAGTTCGATCATCAGCAAAGATACTTCTACTTACAGATGAATAGTCTTCTGCATTTATTTCACTCTCTTTAACTTCTAATCCATATTTTAACATCAACTCATCAACAAAAGAACTTGTCGTTATATTTTCTTCTAGATTTTTAAGACTGAAAACCAGGACTCTCTTACTACTAAAAAGGTGACGAAAAAAATAATACTTTTCTTCAAGCCTAACTCCTGCACTTGTCTTCAGACCAAGTTCAGCACGCTGTTTTTCACTCAGGAGAAAGCCCCCACTATCTTCAGATGGAATAACACCCCTTGAGGCATTTAAGATAATCAAATTATCATGATTAAGATGAGTGGCTGTTAATAGTTCCTTAATATGAAGACTTTTTGATTCACTGTTGTTTTTTTCATTATTAGTAAGCAGACTAATCTGCTTATATCTGAGATAATTAAGTACCAACCTAAAAAGGCCCTGGGCCTTGTTGGAAAAATATTTATTCCAGGAACTAACTATATTCATCTCTTCAATAGAGTGTATTTCCAGTAAAGCGTCAAAGAATTGAGCAATATTATTACTAAATCTGCCGTCATTCAACTTTCTTAAATCAATCTTTTCCAGAAATTTAGTAAACTCATAAAGATTTTCAAGATTATTTATCTCCTTAATCTCATCTAAGATTACTTTAAATTTTAATAGCATATCACCCTTGGCTTCAATGAACCCTGCTGACAGATAAATAAAATCATCAGCAGCCAGCAGCTGTAAATTCTTTAAATCAATTTTATCTAAATTGTAATAGTCTCTAAACTTCGGCCAATAACAAGCTGTAAGCAAAGAACTGATCTCTAGTTTCAAATCTCCCATAGCAAAGTCAGCACTACTTATTAGATTATAAAGGGTGTCAAGAAACTTATAGAGCACTGTCTCAGTATAAGGAAATTCTTTATCTACTTTAATCATTTGGGCAGATAAGAGCTGTTGATAACTACTGTTAGCATAGTTGGCATCCAGAATACAAATATCATCATCTATATATTCATTATCAAGTTGATCTTCAGTCAAATTTTGATCTACATTATACATTTCATTTTTTAAAGAATTAGAAGAAAACAAAGACATGGACTGCGCTAAATCTAAATCATCCTTATTCATTCCTCTTTTTAACTTAGAATGCATATTCAAGTGAGAAATTAAATTAACAATCTGCAGCAAATCTTCTTCTGTATGGTATAACTCTATCTCAGTAACAGGGCTTTCTGGTAAAGAGATAGAATTAATTCGCAAATTAGAGGAATCATAATCTTTCTTATCTAGCTGTAGATAAAGGTGTACACTATATCCACTTTCTTCAATTTTATCCAATAAATCTTTTTCCCAGGGAGTAAAGTGAATTTTGTTTATAAAGACTATTTCTTGATATTCCCTAAGATAATAGTCTTTATAGTATTTAAAATCAAAGACAAGGGTATTATCAATATAATTTAAATCAGC
The DNA here is from genome assembly GCA_041689345.1 of Halanaerobiales bacterium. Taxonomy (GTDB): domain Bacteria; phylum Bacillota; class Halanaerobiia; order Halanaerobiales; family DTU029; genus JBDNGI01. Next base: position 1,826 of record JBDNGI010000577.1, on the reverse strand, counting down.
TAACTTTCTAAGGTACTTTTCCCGAATCAACTGCATAATTTCATATTTTTCCTGCTGCCAGTCCCGTAAGTTTTTCAATTTATCAATTTTATATTCATGCAATTCTCTATAAAAATTAAAAAATTTGGCAGAAAGATCTATGGAGTCAAAATAATTTTCTATCTCCAATTTGTTCTTCTGGTCATCTGTCAAAAGCTCATAAAACAAAATAGCCAGTTTTTCTTCTTTAACTATTAATTTTTCGGTAGGAAACAACTTTTCCTTTAAATCCATCATAGTAATAAAACGGCTTTCTTGCTGTAAAAAGGGCTGCTTATAATATTTACGAGCCTCTTTTAAATTTTCAAAGTTATAGAAGACATACACCCGGGGTTCTTGACTATTAATAGTCTCAGAAAATATATCTTCTTGATAGCCTATATAATCTATCCTCATAAAAATCCACTCCTAATTATGATAAATAATCGACTTTCGCAGTTAAATTATGTTATCTGGTCGTTGCTTGCAGTACTACTACATCTAGTTAGGTGGGATAAAGTTTCCTACGAAAGTTTAGTAGATACTATCAGGCAGAAAGTTCTATTAAATTACCTCCCAGTTCCCTGGCAGTCTCTGGATTACAAGTAGTAAAGATAACCTGGAATTCATCTGAAAACTTATTAATTAATTCTATGGCCCTTTCTTTTCTTTCTGGATCAAGGTTAACTAAACAGTCATCCAATATAATAAAACCGTCTTTATCAATAAATAACTGTTCGATTAAAGCAAATCTAAAAGCTAGAGCAACACCATCATATGTCCCATATGACAAGAAGTTGATATCAACAGGGAGATTTTTATTATTAGTATTAATAATTTCCAGTCGGAAGTCATCATCTAAATCCCCTAACTGATACTTGTCTGCTGTTAAGATAGATAAATATTTATTAAAAGACTTTGCCAATGGCTGAAAAGTATTGTCATCTAGCTCACTTAATTTTCTCTCAATTACTTCTTGAATCTTTAGAAGGTCATGGGCTCTTTTAACTAAGCGCTTATATTTACGTTCATATTCCCTTTGAATTAACACCAATTCTTCATATGATTCATCAGGTAATTCAGAAGTAATCTCAGCTAATACCACTTTTTTTTCATGAAAAGTATCTGCAATATTTTCACTCTTTTCCCTTAATGAACTAAGCTGATTTTTAAAATCTTCAGCAGTCTTAAAGCCATCTGGTAGTTGAGCTCGTTCTGATAGCTCGTCTTGATGGCCTTTAAGTTCTGTCTTGATTTCCACTAGTCTATCAAGTATATTATCTACTTCTCCATATTCATTCTGCCAACTTTTAATCTGGTCACGAATTGATCTACCTTCTGCAATTAATTCAGTTCTGTCACTATTTAGTTTTTCTAATTCTTTCTCTATCACATCTATATCCCTTACTGAATCAATCTCCATTAGACTATTAGTTTCTTCCATCAATTCATTATAATTACGTCCATCCAGTAGATTGTCTATCTGCTGCTCTAGATTATTTATCTCATTTGTCACTGATGTATATCTTTCTTTATTCAATTTAGCTTTACTTATGTTATCAACTTTCAGGCTATCAAGTAAGTTTTTTAAACCTGCCTTAGCGTGTTGGTATTCATCCTTAACTGCTGAAAAATCAATTTCACCAGATTGTATCTCGATATCCAGAAGGTCTGCTACTTTAATATGGAGATATCCATTTGCCTTAAATTCTGCTCCAGCTGAATAAGACTCTTGATCTTCAACACCCCTGTTTACTATTACCTGGCCCTCTGACTTATATATCTTGGCAATCAAAGTAGATGCTTCT
>JBDNGI010000576.1:0-3032 GCA_041689345.1 Halanaerobiales bacterium | reverse complement strand
TCTATCAAATTATTATTCTATCAAATTATCAGAACCAATGATAATCTGAATATCTTCTTTTAGTTTTTCTAATTCACTTTTATCTAATTTAACAAATTCAGACTTACCTCCAATTACATCATTTATATTATCTGCTATTTTTCTCATATCTTTATGATAATAAATGACCAATGTATCTTCATAACTGAAATTATCTGCATTAGCAATGGAAATAACCTGAAAACCATATTTCTCCATATCATCGGATATACCTGAAGCTTGTCCAGCTATACCATTGCCATTTAGTATTGCTAACTTATATTGTCCATTTCGTATATATTCTTTACTACGTATCAAATTATTAACCACTATTTTTAATTCTTTATCATCAGCTATCCAATAACTAGCCCCATGAATATACTTTGGTTCTCCTGGCAGCATCACTGTTTCTATCATATTTAGGTTTATATCTTTTATTAGTCGAACAAAGGGAGTTATATCCTGTACAGGTATATTTGTGTTAATGGCTTTTTGCGTCTCACTATATATTGAAGGTAATTTAATAACAATATCGGGATTCATTATTCTCTTCATCATTGCTTTCATGAACTTTTGTTGTCTTTCTACACGCCCAATATCCCCTTTAATTGCCCCACGATATCTAACATATTGCAGAGATTCTTCACCATCCAAATGCTGATTACCTGATGGAAGATCTATATACAGTCCACCAGCATTATCAACATACTGCAATGGTTCTTTTATATTAATATCCACACCACCAATTGCATCAATTATCCCGGCAAATCCACGGAAATTCGTTTCCACATAGTATTCTATTGGAACATCAAGATAATCTTCTAGTGTTGAAGCAGTAAGTTCAACTCCACCAAAGGCATGTGAGGCATTTATCCTATTCATTCCATGCTCAGGAATACTAATCCTGGTGTCTCTGGGTATAGATAATAAGCCAATTTCCTTTGTTTTAAGGTCAATACTAGCAAGAATAATAGTATCAGCCCTGGGTGGACCATTTATAGAAGAATCATAACCAACAAGCAAAATATTCAATTTTGAACTTTTAAAGGGATTTTTCTGTAAAGCCACAAAATCATTATTAAAAAAATAAATAATTAAAATTGCAAGTAAGATTAAAGATATAAGTCCTATAATTAAAAATATGTTTCTTGATTTTTTCTGCATCTAGTTCTGCCTCCTCAAATAGGCATTTCTTAGTATTATCGTATTCGGATGTACTTGTTTCCCCCTGTCAATATTATATTTAATATTATAATCACATATCATTATAATTACAGATTCTAAGCCATTTTTTTGGTACTCATTACGTGCTTCCTCTGCAGCAGCAAAATCACGGTTCGGTTCAATAAAATCTGCAATAAATATTATCTGTGCAATCTTCCCCATATTCGGACTACCAATAGTATGAAATCGGATAGCTTCAAGTACTTCATAATCGGCTATACCTATTTCATGTTTGGCCAAATATGCAGAAACAGGTGCATGTAAGACCTGAGGTATAGCCAACTCCTCATCATCTATCAACCATTCATCTATAATTATCTCAGATATATTGCGCAGTTCTCCAATGGTTAAACCTTTAGCAAAATCATGAAGTAAAGCTGCTTGTCGGGCTCTTTTAATTAGGTATACTTCAGTCATAGCTGCTTTATCTTTATTTATAGATTGATATTCATTATAGATATCTCTAGCTATTTTTTCGGCAGTATCAGCAACATTAATTATATGCTTAACCCTTTTACTAGCTAATCTGCCTTTTATTATATCTATTATTTCTAATTCCTGCAAACTATATCAACCCCGATATAAGTTATTATCATTTATATAATCAATTACTCTATCCGGTGTTTGATACCTGATAGATTTATCATTTTTAACAAAATTTCTGATTCTAGTTGAAGAGATATCTACTTGAATTGTATCTAGAATTGAGATACGTTCTCTATATGGCTTATATTTCTCATCTTGATAAAAAGCACTAATATCATAGCCTGGCCTATGAGCAACAATATAATGACCATATTTTAATAAATAATCTGTTTCTCGCCAATTAAAAATATCTAAAAGTGAGTCAGCCCCAATAATAAAGTATATTCTTTTTGCAATATCTTGATTATGAAAGTATCTAAGAGTCTCAGCAGTATATGATTTCCCTTCTTTTTCTAATTCATAACTGGAAGAGATAAAGCATTTATTATCTTTAATAGCCAAATTAACCATTTCAAGTCTGTCCTTTGAAAAACTAAGAACCTTATTAACTTTATGAGGGGGGCGTCCTGCAGGCATAAAGATAATTTGATCAAGTGAAAAAATATTATTTACTTGTTCAGCAATAAGCAAATGACCAAGGTGGATTGGATCAAAAGTACCACCAAATATTGCGACGTTATTATATTGATACATATCCTGACCCCCAGTATAATACATACATATCAATTATAATCTATTAATCGTCATTATTCAAGGACCTTCCTTGCTTCATTGCTTTTATCTTTTGAGTTATATACCCCCCCATCTTACCAGTTTCTTCTGCTGTAAGGCCAGCCCAACCCACTTTTTTTATTTTATCAACTAATCCTAATTCATCTGCAACTTCTATTTTTAGCTTTAAAAGAGTAAAATCGTCTGTTTTCTTCTCCTTTTTGGACATCACTATTTACCCCCATTAATCTAATATTGCTTTTTATAATATATTTTCTATTACTTTTTTATTTTAGATGATTTGTACCAGGTTTATTATTTTTCATTATTAGTATTATTCTCTTTTTCTACAAAATCTTTTATTAATTCCTGATCTTCATTCAATGTTTTCTTTTTTATACTTCTAGCCCTATTATTCATTAGTATCATTATTATATCTTTTACTTCATCTGCTGATTCCTTTACTTCTGCTATTATATCACTTCTAGTTTTTTCTAATTCATCATTATTATCATTTACAATCAATAGAAGTTTATCCATTTCTGTAGTACTTTTATCAAGCTTACTTACCATCTCCTTATAAACTCCATGGT
>JBDNGI010000575.1:0-3301 GCA_041689345.1 Halanaerobiales bacterium | reverse complement strand
TTAATAAAGAAGCCCTAGCTAACGATAAACTCCAGGAACACCCCTGGTATGGCAAAATAGCCGATAGTGTTGAATATGGCCATAGTTCACAGCAGCCTAATGCAGCCTTTCAACAGATTATGACCGATGGTCCTGGTGGCATTATGTATGACTTATGGTTTAGGGTACTAAGAAATGAAGACCCTCTTGATGAAATACTTGCTGAACAGGAAGCTAAAATGCAAAAATTGATGGATAGAGCTAAATAGAATTAATTTATGATACTGGCCGGACTTTTAAAGTCCGGTCAGTATTATAAGAAAGAGGTGACATATATGGCAAAACTTGAACTTCAAGGAAGAATAAAAAAGAAAAAATGGTTTAATAATAAAAACTTATTTCCTTATTTAATGCTCTTACCGGCTATTATAGCAGTATCATTTGTTTCTTTATATCCAATGGCCAAGGGTTTATCTATGAGTTTTCGTGATTATAATTTGATTTATTCAGAATATCCCTGGATTGGACTGCAAAATTACTCGCGTTTGATGAAAGATGAACTATTTTGGTCAACATTTACTAATACTATTTTATATACCATTTTAAACGGTGGTATTAGTACTTTAATTGGGCTTGGAGTTGCCCTGCTTTTAAATCGTGCCAGTAGAATTAGAGGATTTTTACGGGGGTTTACACTGATTCCATGGTTAATACCTTCAGCTGTTATTGCACCTTTATTTGTTTTTATGTATCACCCAGACTTTAGTCCGATTAACTTTGTTTTGAAAAATCTGGGTTTAATAAAACAACCAATTAGATTTTTAGGAGAGACTGCTTTTCAGTGGGGAGCGATAACAATACCGTTTTTATCAGTACTTGTCACAAGATTATGGTTTAGTTTTCCTTATAAAGCAGTACTTTTACTGGGTAGTCTACAGAGTATCCCTGTTCATCTATATGAAGCAGCTAGGATAGATGGAGCCAATAAATGGCATCAGTTCAGGCATATCACACTTCCATCACTCTATCCTACTTTGATGGTCATTTTGACACTAACCTTAATCCAAAATTTCGGTTATTTTGATGTTAACTTTTTAATGACTCAGGGGGGTCCTAAAAACTTCACAAATGTAATGGCTGTTCGACTATATTTAGTTGCTTTTAAGGAGTATGATTTTGGTTATGCTTCTGCTATTGGTGGAGTTATGTTAATAGTTACATCCTTAATAGCTATTGGTTATGTTTACTTATTATCAAAAAGAGATGAACTTTAATATTTTATATCCTGAAAATTAAATTTGTTTAATATTGATTTTTAGTATTTTATTATAATGAACGGGGAGGTAAAAAATGGCTTTACAGAAAGAAGAAAGTACTTTGCTTGTTATTTGGAGATGGGTCTTTATTGCTTTATTAATATTTGTAGTAGGGTTTCCTTTTTACTGGATGATAATCTCGAGTATAAAGCCAGAAGCAGAAATTTTTAGTATTCCACCAACCTTTTGGCCTAGAAATTTTTACTTCAAAACATATATACAAATTTGGAAGACGATACCTTTATTAAATTATCTGTTAAATTCAGTCATAGTTACAGTGCTCACAATAATAGTTTCACTAACATTGACTTCTACAGCAGCTTATAGTTTATCAAGATTTAAGTTTAGAGGGAAGAGTCTTGTAATTATGGTCTTATTGTTTACTCAATTATTACCTTTAAGTTTATTAATAATACCTTATTATTTTCTTCTAAATTCGGTTGGACTACTTGATACTAGATTAGGCTTGATTTTAAGTTATTCCACTTTTGCTATTCCAATTTCAGTTTTAATATTAAGAAGTTATTTTAAGAGTGCTTATCCACCGTCACTAGAGGAAGCTGCTATGATTGATGGCTGTACAAGGTTCGGTGCGTTTATTAGAATAGCGATTCCTTTATCTAAGCCAGGTTTAATTGCAGTTGGCACTATGGTGGGTATTAGATCCTGGAAGGAGTTTATGTTTGCTAGTATTTTGATTAACAGTGGAAGTAAAAAGGTAATTTCCTTGGGGCTTACAGACCTGATTGGTCAAGGCGGTATTGAATATGTAAATCAATTTATGACAACTGCTATATATGCTTGTCTTCCAGTACTGCTTGTTTTCTTATATTTCCAGAAACAGATGGTAACTGGTATGACTTCTGGTTCAATTAAATAAAAGTTAAATTAATAAGGGGTGTAAATATGGCAAAAAGAACAGAAGTATCAATAGAAAATGGTAAATTTAAAATTGATGGAGAGTATACTTATAAAGATAGAAGTTGGCAGGATATATCTATTGAAGGGATGTTACTAAATACCAGGATGGTACAGGGTATTTTTGATGATAAAAATCAAGAAACAGTTAATAGGTGGGCTTATTCAGATACTGGTAAATGGGATGCTGCAAGAAATAACAAAGAATTTATTAAGGCAATGCCACTCTGGAAAGAACATGGTGTTTTATGTTTTACTATGAATTTACAGGGTGGAAATCCTAAAGGCTATGCAAAAAAACAACCCTGGGTAAATTCTGCATTTTTGAAAGATGGATCCCTTGATGAAGAGTATATGAATCGTATGGAGAAAATATTAGATAGAGCAGATGAATTAGGCATGGTTGTTATTTTAGGTTACTTTTATTTTGGGCAAGATGATTTATTTTTAGGTGAGGAGGAAATAAAAAAAGCAACTAAAAAAGCAACTAAATGGATATTAAATAAAGGATATTCTAATGTGATTATTGAGTTAGTTAATGAATGTGACTTAACAGAACATTATACTCATCAAATTTTGACAGATAGCAGAATCCACGAATTAATTAATTTGGTCAAGAAAATTGATAATGAAGATAAATTACTTGTTTCAACAAGTTTTAGAGGTGGCGCTATTCCAACTAATGATGTAATTAAATTTGCCGATTTTATCTTAATACATGGGAATGGTATAGAAGAACCTACAAAAATAGGAGAGATGGTACAAACCATTAAAGAAAAAAAAGATTACTGGGGACAGCCAATTCTCTTTAATGAAGATGACCATTTTGATTTCGATAAACCTATTAATAATATGTTAGTGGCTATTAAAAATGGTGTTTCCTGGGGTTATCTTGATCTCGATTATCAGAGTCCTCCTATTAATTGGGGTATTAATACTGATAGGAAAAAAGCTTTTTTTGCTTTAGCTAAAGAAGTTACGGGATATTAGGATTTATACTACTTAATTTTTAAAAAAATTTGCAAGGCAGAAAGGATGAAATTTATAATGGGAAATACAGTTGTAGATATTAAGGGAGAATTATTTTA
>JBDNGI010000574.1:0-2690 GCA_041689345.1 Halanaerobiales bacterium | reverse complement strand
GTCTAGGGGTATTACCAACGGTTATGGAGATGATCCGTAAATTTAAATTCTTTCTTTAAAGTTTCTGGTAATGTATAATAAGATAATTATAGATTTAGTGGCAACGATCCCTGATCCTCAAGAAGCCTTGATTAAGGACTGAACGGCATTTAATAATATAGTTCGGTGATAGTATGGTGGATGCTATAGATTCAGCAATAACGGGGGGATGTATCTGTAATAGAGATATTCCTAATTGATTTACTATTTATATTATGGTAAAATATAGAGTATATTAAGAAGAAAAAAATAAATCATAAGATATCTATATAATTATCTAAAAAAGGTAGGTGAATCTAATGATAGATAAGTTTAAAAAGGATTTAAAATCAGGAGAAAATTATTACATTGAGTTTAAAACTAAAATGATATCAAATAATGAATTATCAAAAGAAGTTATAGCCTTTGCAAATGCTGAAGGAGGAACAATATATTTTGGTATAAATGATGATGGAAAAGCAGTAGGTATAGAGGGGAAAGATAGTCTGGAAGAAAAAATAATGAATATTTTACGAAATAATTGTAATCCTTCATTGAATGGCATTGTAGAATGGATTAATTATGAAAGAAAAAAAGTATTACAGTTAGAAGTACCAAAAGGGTATTACAAACCATATAGTACTAAAGACGGAGACTTTTATATAAGAGTAGGAAGTACTAAACGCAAAGCATCTAAGGAAGAGTTATCAAGATTTCTTCAATCAAGTGGATATTTTCAATATGATAATACTCCGATAACTCATGCTACTCTAAAAGATCTTGAGATGAGTAATATTGCTGAATACTTTAGGGATAATTATAGTGTTGATATTCATGATAAAAATGAAGTTAGTGATATTGAAAAATTGCTCATAAATGCTAAAATTTTAGTTATTTCTAAAGGGAAGGTTTGTCCTACAGTTACAGGTTTGTTAATATTTGGTAAAAAACCACAGGAATTTATGTTTAATAGCGGTATAATATTTGCAAGGGTTGATGGGGAAGAGATATATGATGATATTATTGATAGTAAACAACTGGAGGGCAGATTACCTGAATTAATTGAACAATGTTTGACATTATTCAATTTGTATAATCAAAAGCGTTCTTCTTTTGAAGAAGCTAAAAGAATTGATGTTAAAGAATATATTGACAAAGTTTTTAGAGAATTAATTGTAAATGCAGTTTGTCATAGAAATTATAGTATTATGGGAAGTAGAATCCGTGTTTTAATAATGAATGATAGATATGAAATAAGGAGCCCTGGAAGATTACCTAATACGATAACAGTTGAAAACATTAAGACTGGTACCAGTTTTTTAAGAAACCAGCTTATTTTTAAGTTTTTAAATCACTATGGGTATATAGAAAATTTAGGACGTGGAATCCCAATGTGTATGAAAGAGACTATAAAATACAGTAATAAGCCCTTAGAAATTTCTGAAGAAGGGGAAGAATTTATAGTAAGAGTTTACAAAAAAGATATATCATAGAAGGATAAGAATCCAAATTTCAAAAGGTATAAAATCACTATTTATTATAATCAATTTTATGGTGAACTTTTTGATATTAAAGAAGACCCAGATGAACTAAAATGAGTTTAAGGAAATAAGGAATAATAGGTATGTAAAAAATCTTAAGAAATAGGATGTGAGAAAGATAATGAATATATTGTATATCCATACACATGATACTGGTAGGTATATAAAGCCATATGGTCATAATATTCCTACACCGAATTTAATGGAATTGGCTAAAGAAGGCACTCTTTTTAGAAATGCCTATTGTGCTGGGCCGACCTGCTCTCCCAGTAGGGCAGCATTGGTAACAGGTATGGTTCCTCATTCTGCTGGGATGATCGGATTAGCTCATAGGGGTTTTGAGTTAAATGATTATGATAAGCATTTAGTTAATTACTTAAAAAAGTATAACTATCAAACAGTTCTTTGTGGAATGCAACATGTTGCTCCAGATGAAAAGATGATTGGATATGATCAGATAATTACTCAGGATGTTGAAGGAGGACAAGTTGAGAAAGACCTGGCTAATGCGGAGAAAGTTGCCCAATATATTAAGGACGCAGGTAAAAAGCAAGATAAGAATTTTTTCCTTTCATTTGGTATGTTTAATACTCATCGCGAATTTCCAGAATCAGATATAGACCCTGCCTATGTTATTCCACCACATCCCCTGGCAGATACTAAAGAAAACAGGAAAGACATGGCTGCATTTATGGCATCAGCTCGAGTGATGGATGACTGTGTAGGGAAAGTTATTAAGGCATTAAAAGAGTCTGAACTGGAAGATGAAACCTTTGTTATTTTTACTACAGATCATGGTATTGCTTTTCCAAAGATGAAATGTAACCTCTATGATACTGGAATTGGTATTTCTTTAATTATTAAATATCCAGGTAATAAGAAAACAGGGGAAGCAGTAGATGCCCTGGTCTCCCATATTGATCTTTATCCAACTATCTGTGACCTACTAAAATTGGAGAAACCTGATTGGTTACAGGGGAATACAATACTACCATTATTAGAAGGTAAAACAGATAAAATTAGGGAAGAAATTTTTTCTGAGGTTACTTATCATGCTGCCTATGAACCAATGAGGTGTATCAGGACTGAGAGATATAAGCTAATCAGATTCTTTGATTATCATAGTAAGGT
>JBDNGI010000573.1:0-2346 GCA_041689345.1 Halanaerobiales bacterium | reverse complement strand
TTGCAGGTGCAATTGGCCATGCCGGAGGAGCTGCCGCTGGTCTAGCTGTGCAGGGTAAATTAAGAGCTGCTAATGTTAATATTAAAGAGTTGCAGGATATAATAATTGGACAAACTGGGTATTTGAAAAGTATCCCAAGTTAATAAATTCACTTTGATACTTATATCTCACATTGGTGCCTTCTAATTTAGAAGTATGTATTGGATGATTGGCATAATCTAAAATACCATTCCATATCTTCTAATGTATTAGCAAGATTATTATATATTGAAACGTCTCCTTAAGAATAGGAATAATATTAAATTACCGGTAAGGATACTCTATGTACCAGCTAAGCAATGATGCCTTGTATAAAGTATAATAGTAGGATATAATTATATTGTAATTATTATGTAAATAAAGATATAATATGAAATATCTGATTTTTCTATATTTGGGAGGGGTGAAGCTTTTGAAAAAGTTTAATGTAACTGGAACCTGTATACCAGAAGAGCATTATATGGTTGACATAAGTAATAAGATAAGAGAGATAGAAAAAATGGTAGATGAGGGAGCCTATTTTACAATCAATAAACCCCGACAGTATGGGAAAACAACCACTATGTTTTTGTTAACAAAGGTTTTAGATGAAAGATATATAGTTATAGATACTAGTTTTGAGGGTGTTGGGGATGATATATTTAAGACTGAAGAGGCGTTCTGTAAAAATATTTTTGCTTTATTTGCTAGTAGTGTAAGGTTTACAGATAAGCACTTATATCGCCTTTTTAAGAAATATATAGATATTACTGAAAATTTTACGGATTTTTCTTATAATATAACAGATATAATCGAATCTCTGGATAAAGAGGTAATTTTATTAATCGATGAGGTTGATAAAAGTAGTGCAAATAGGGTTTTTATGCAGTTTTTGGGTGTTTTAAGAAATAAATACCTAGCTATGAAGAGAAAAAGAGACCTGAGCTTTAAAAGTGTTATTTTGGGTGGAGTCCATGATATTAAAAATATCAAAGTTAAAATGAGGGATAATAGTGATAGTAGCTTTAACTCACCCTGGAATATAGCTGCAGATTTTACTGTAAAAATGTCTTTTTCAGCAGCAGAAATAGAAACGATGCTGTTGGAATATGAGAGAGTAACAGGAATAAAGATGGATACAGGTCTATTGGCAGAAGAAATAAGTAAATTCACTAATGGCTATCCATATTTAGTAAGTAGGCTATGTAAGAATATTGATGAATATTTAGATAAAGATTGGACTATCAAAGGCATTGAAAGAGCTGTTAAGATGACACTTGTGGATAAAAATACCCTATTTGATGATGTGATAAAGAATCTGGAAAACAATGAAGATATAAAATCGGTTGTTAATAAAATGCTGATAGAAGGTAGAGAAATAAACTATAATTATTTTGCCTATGAAAAAGGAATAATGTATGGTTTGCTTACAGAAAAAAACGGTAAATTAGCTGTTCATAATAAGATATTTGAAGAAATGATTTATAATTATCTCTTAGAGAAGAAAAAAATAAGGGATATGTACACAGAATTTGTAGGAATTGATAAAAGCCAGTTTATAAATAAAGATGGTTTAGATATGGAAAAATGTCTAATGAAATTTCAGGAAGTGATGTATCAGGAATATCGTAAGGAAGATGAGAAGTTTTATGAAACAAATGGTAGGTTAATATTTCTTGCCTATCTAAAACCGATACTAAACGGTAGGGGCTTTAGTTTTGTTGAAGCTGAGACCAGGAACAACAAAAGAATGGATGTAGTTATAACCTTTGGTAATAAAAAATACATTGTAGAACTTAAGATCTGGAATGGAAAGAAATATGAGGATAAAGGATTAATACAGCTTAGTGAATATTTAGAGATTCAGGGTTTAGATACCGGGTATATGGTAGTGTTTAACTTTAATAGAAATAAGGAATATCAAGCTGAGTGGAAACAGGTAGGGGATAAAGAGATTTTTGAAGTGATTGTTTAAATTTTATCTAATAGGATCTAAAGTCGAAGGTGAGTTTGAGTTCATTAATTTTTGTGCTTGAGCGTAGCGAAAGGAATGAAGTTTTTATGAGAAGGTTTAATGTGACTACCACATGTGTGAAGGACTTGCATTATATGGCTGATATTTTAAAAAAGATGCATGGTAGGGGGATAAATTAATGAAGAAGGTTGGCTTTAAATTGCAATTAAAAGATAATGTACAGGAAGAGTATAAGAGACGCCATGACCAAATATGGCCTGAGATGCTAAAGGTATTAGATAAAGCAGGAATCAAGAATTATTCAATTTGGAATATTGGCAAAGAACTTTTCGGCTATTATGAAGTTGAAGATA
>JBDNGI010000572.1:0-2554 GCA_041689345.1 Halanaerobiales bacterium | reverse complement strand
TGTCCACTATTTACTAATTGACTAAAACTATAAGAACTTACACCAATCTTCATCTTTTTCCCCCTATTTTATAGCAGTGTCTATTTACAGGACTCTAGATATAAATCTTTAACTTTAAAGAATTTTTATTTTACATATTTTTTTAAAAAACGAACAGCTTTTCTTATATCCTCTTCAGGATTTTCCCCTACTTCTCTTTCAATAGTCAAAAATCCATCATAATTAATTTCATTAAGGGCTTTTAAGTAATTATTAAAATCTACATCACCCTCTCCCAATGGTTTTTCCAGAAAATAATCTTCTAAGCGCAGGTCTTCAATACCACCTTCTGCAAAATAATTATAGATCCTTTCTGGATCAGTTGCTTGAAACATAACCCCATCTTTAGCATGTGTATGAACAATATAATCTTTTAAGGTATAGACACCTTGAACAGGGTCATCTCCTGTGACCATCACAAAATTTGCTGGATCATAATTTACCCTAACACCACTACTATTTAAGCTATCTAAAAAATCTTTTAAGGTAACCGCTTTTTCAGGTCCTGTTTCAATAGCAAAATAGGCCCCAATCTTATCTCCATATTCACCTAATTGTTCGCAGGCCTCCTGTAAGACCTTATATCTAGGATGTTTTTTATCTTCAGGAACAACTCCGATATGAGTTGTAACTACATCAGTCTCCAAATCTTTTGCTAAATCCATAATCCTTTTCGACTTTTCAATTTTAGCAGGATTGTCAGCTTTTAGCGCAAAACCATGACCACCTAAATCTCCACAGAGTGCAGATACTACTAGACCCTGTGATTTAATATACTCTAATAATTCTTTTCTAGCCTTTTTATCTAAATTATCTGGGTCCATTGGACCACTAACTGCATATATCTGTAAACCCTTAGCACCAACTTCTTTCGCCTTTTTAATACCATCCTTTATACCTACTCTATAGGAGTCAACCATTACACCAATCTTATTTGAATACATATTTTTCCCCCCTGATCATATTTATTTAATTATTACTTCTCTACCTGTCTCAGCAGATTTATAGATAGCATCGAGAATTTTCATAATCTCTACTCCATCTTCTCCTGGATTTAAACAATCTGTACCATTTTCTATACAATCTATGAAATGAGCTATCTCTCGTTCAAAGATACTTTCAAATGTATCAATATCAGCTTTAATCACTGGTTTAACATCTCTATAAAAATTATTCCTTTCTTCATAAAATTCTAATTCCGGTTCCAACTGGGCCCCAGCTTTATCCCCAAAGAGATTCAAATAGTTGTGGTCATTTTTAGTATTTAAAACCCAGCTAGTTTCAAAGAATAAAGTCAGATCATTATCAAATTTAATTATAGCTGTAGCGGCATCTTCAACATCATTATGGGGATTTCCCGCATTATAATCCTGAGAATAGTATTTATCCATTCCCTTAATTTCTGGCTTTATTCCCAGTTTATTAAAGGTAGAAGCAGTTACAGAAATTGCTTTTGGTTTACCAGTAATATATCTGATCAAATCAATCACATGAACCCCTAAATCAATAACAGGTCCTCCACCTGATCGTTTTTTATCAGCAAACCAGCCCCCTGGATTACCCCATTTGCGTATATAGCCAGTCTTAGCATAATAAACATCACCTAAATCACCATTATCTACAGCCTCTTTCAAAAGATTGGCTTTTTGTTCAAAACGACGAACAAAACCAACCATCAACAATTTCCCAGTTTCTTTTGAAGTAGTCACCATCTCCTGGGCTTGTTCAGCATTCAAAGCTAATGGTTTTTCACATAGAACATGTTTCCCCGCCTTTAAAACAGCAATACTAATAGGGGCATGCCCATTATTCCAGGTAGTAACACTAACTGCGTCCAATGCTTCCAATTTTAGCATCTCCTGATAATCGGTAAAAACATTAGGGATATCATACTTCTCAGCATATTTAATTGCTCTGTCTTCATTAATATCAGAAACTGCAATTATCTCCACATTAGCCAGTTTTTGATAACCCCCAGTATGCATTACACTAATACTTCCAGCACCAATAATACCAACTTTAATTTTATTTTTCATCGTTTCCTCCTCTTATTTTTTATTTGTAGTATTTCACTTTTTATCTTATTTAGATATCATATAGATGAATTAGCTAAAATGGCAAACCTTAGTCGTTTTGACCCTCCTCGGGGCAAGCCCACGAGGATTCCTGCTTCTCAGAAGTGGTAACCCACCATCTCCACAGGCTTAAAATCCTGTTAGCCCAACAGTATATCCTCTAACTTGCCTTTTTTATTTTTAACCCTTCATTTAATATATTTTTACTTGCATTTATATCTCTATCATGTATTTTCCCACATTCATGACATTTCCATTTTCTGATTTTTAAATCTTTAACTTCTTCATTTTTATAGCCACAGTTATTACACAGTTGACTACTAGCAAAAAATGTATCTATTTTGACCAAGTCTCTGCCATACCATTCTGCTTTATATTCTAGATATTCAATAAATTTACTCCAACCAACATCAGATATTGATTTAGCTAAATTAGAATTT
>JBDNGI010000571.1:0-2362 GCA_041689345.1 Halanaerobiales bacterium | reverse complement strand
TAGATTACTTAATTTGAAAAAGGATATTAACAAAGCGGGAAATTTAGTTTTAAAAGTCAATGTTATCAGTGAATTTTTGATAGGTGAGTTGACTAATTTAAGTGATCAATCTGGTGACCTAAGACTCAAACACAATCTGGCTATTAAGGTTATACAGGCTCAGGAAGAGGAACGTAGGAGGCTGGCTCGGGAAATACATGATGGTCCAGCACAGTCAATTGTTAACTTGGTATTTAGGGTTGAATTGGTAGAAAAATTGCTAGATAAGGATATCGAGAAGGCCAAACAGGAACTAGAAGAATTAAAAGGGCTTATCCGTTTGAGTATGCAAGATGTTAGAAGAATTATCTATAATCTCCGCCCGATGTCTTTAGATGATTTGGGTCTTATTCCAACATTAAAAAGGTATATTGATAAATTTATCAGTGAGACTGGTATATTAATAGAATTTGATGTTCTTGGTAGTAAAGAGCGGCTATCGAATACCTATGAAGTTACTATATTTAGGTTAATTCAGGAGGCTTTAAGTAATATCTTTAAGCATTCGGAAGCTTCCAATGGTAAAGTAAGGTTAGAGTATGGGGAATGTGATCTTAATTTATTTATAAGTGATGATGGGATAGGTTTTGATTCTTCTGAACTTGTAGAAGATAAATATGGTTTAATAAGTATGGAAGAGCGTTGTAGTTTACTTGCGGGAAGTATAAATATTAAGTCTGGAAAAAATAAAGGGACTATAATTAAGATAATATTACCAATAAAAAGGAGTGATGAACTTAATGGTAACTAGGGTTTTAATAGTTGATGACCATAATCTAGTAAGAGAAGGTATCTGTAAATTGTTGGAATTATATGACGATATAGAAATAGTTGGTGAAGCTGGTGATGGTTTAGAAGCTGTAAATAAAGTCAGGGAGTTATCACCTAAATTAGTTTTGTTGGATTTAAATATGCCGCGAATGGGTGGTATCACTACAATAAGGAAAATAAAAGAGATTAATCCTGATGTAAAGGTTTTGATATTAACCATGCATGATGGTGAAGAATATGTCTATGAAGTTATCAGGGCAGGGGCTGAGGGGTATATACAAAAAGATATCAGGCAGGAAGAACTAAGAGAATCAATAGAACGTGTAATGAGTGGTCTGAAGCTATTTCCTCCTTCGGTAGAAGATCAGGTATCAGAAACTGCTACATCAAGTAGTAAAGTAGAAGAATTGAGTGCTAGAGAACAGGAAGTTCTGGAATTACTAGCTAAAGGGATGAGTAATAGAAGTATTGCCGAGACACTATTTATCAGTGAGAAAACAGCAAAAAATCATGTTAGTAAGATACTTAAGAAATTATCTGTTAATGACAGAACACAGGCTGTTATTCTTTCACTTAAAATGGGACTTGTTAGATTGTCATGATTAGGAATATGATTAAAGATGGTTTAGCTAAAGGAGAAGAAGCCTTTAGCTATAATCTTTTATAGAGAGAAAATTCTTTGTTAATTTAAATTAAGAAAAGGGTGATATTACTGTGGAGAAGAAACCAAACCTCTTATTTATCTTTACTGATGAACAGGCAGCCAAGACTATGGCTGCTTATGGAAATAAAATGATCGAGACTCCAAATTTGAATAAGTTAGCAAATGAAAGCATTGTCTTTGAGAATGCATACGTAACTCAGCCGGTATGTACTCCTTCACGTTCTACTCTGATGACAGGGCTTTATCCACATACAAATGGTTGTACAGCTAATAATATTCAATTGTCTGAGGATACATTATGCTTTCCGGAAATGGCTGATTTTGCAGACTATAAGGTTGCTTATCACGGCAAATGGCACCTTGGAGATGAAATCTTCAGACAGCATGGATATCAAGAATGGGTAAGTATTGATGATGGTTACCGCAGATTTTATTCAGATGAAAAAGATAAGAACGACCATTCTAGCTATTATCATTTCCTGGTAGAGAATGGTTTTAAACCAGATGTAAAGACTGATGATTGTTTAGTATGTTCTCCAGGGATTTTTGTGCTCATCTCCCGGAAAAATATAGTAAACCAGCATTTTTGGCAGAGGAAGCGGATCGGTTTTTGGAGGGAAACCAGTCTGATCCCTTTATGTTGTTTATAAACTTCTTTGAACCTCATATGCCTTACTTTGGTCCTAGAGATGACCAGTATGAGCCTGCTGAAATACCTCTGCCTGATAACTTTAAGGATCAATCTACTAATTGTCCCTTAAAAATTAGCTTATTACGTGAGGCTTATGCTGAATATGGTCATAGTGGTTTACCTCTAAAATCAGAAGCCGACTGGAAGAAAATCATTGCTAACTATTGGGGTCTGGTAAGTCAAGTAGATACATATCT
>JBDNGI010000570.1:0-10616 GCA_041689345.1 Halanaerobiales bacterium | reverse complement strand
CAAAGATTAAATCTACTTTAAAAGGAAATCCACGATTATTACAGGCGGATTCTTCCAAATTTCATTCAATATTAATTGGTAATATTGTCTGTGAATTATATATAGACTCAGGTAATTCTGAGGAAGCAGAGACAACAGTTAATAATTATAAGCAGATTACTAAAGTTAACAATAATGAAAATAATTTGTTAGGATCTACAGTAGTCTCTACCGATAACGAAAAGGTTGATGAGGAACAAGTAAAAGATATATGTGAGAAAAAAGATAAAGATGATATACCCTGTTTTAATAATATAGATAGTATTGAAAGCAATAATGAAACGATAGATCCTAAAAGAGAAGACATAATATGCATTTCTTC
Organism: Halanaerobiales bacterium; assembly: GCA_041689345.1. Lineage (GTDB taxonomy): Bacteria > Bacillota > Halanaerobiia > Halanaerobiales > DTU029 > JBDNGI01. Next base: position 10,255 of record JBDNGI010000570.1, on the reverse strand, counting down.
TACTCGCTGGGATTTTCTTTGGCAAAGGCCGCATCACTTAATGGATCGTTTGAGTAAAAAAAACAATCGGGTACTATTTTTTAACCACTCAGTTGCAATGTCCTATAATAATATACAAGGTTTACTGTCAAATCCAAAACTATGGCAGGAGAGGGTTGAAAAGATATCTAATAACTTATGGGTTTTTTCTCCAGTACACTTACCTTCAGAACAGGGAGATTATATTTCTAGTGCTTATTCTCTGCAGGATTATAATTATAAGGTAAAGGAAGAAGCCCTTAAATTTATAATAGATAAGCTTCAAATAATTGATCCTATAATAATAACTTATTTAGCTGAATCAATTAATTATATTAAAAATATACCGAGTAAACTACTATGCTATGACTGTATTGATGACTTTTCTAGTTTCTCCTGGGCTGAAAAAAATATTGAATTACATGAACAAGAGTTGATTAAGGAATCGACTATTGTGATTACTTCTGCAGAAGAGCTATATAATCGTATAAAGAAAATTCAGGAAGAAACGTATCTATTGCCTAATGCAGTAGAGTTTGAACATTTTGCTATTAATACTACAGGAGTTTCACAAAGAAATTCTATGAAACGGCCGGTAATAGGTTTTGTCGGGGCTTATTATGAATGGATTGATGAAGATTTGTTGGAATATCTGGCTAAAAGAAAAGAACAATGGGATTTCCATTTTATAGGACCAGTACAATCAGGTATGGGTCATAATTTAAAAAAAATGGTTAATGTTAAGTTTTTTGGAACCAAGGAATACAGATATTTACCTAAATTTATAAGTAGGATGGATGTTTGTATTATACCTTTTAAGATTAATCAAATTACTGATAGTGCTAATCCTATTAAGTTATGGGAGTATATGGCCTCTGCGAAGCCAATAGTATCTACTCCAATACCGGAAGTTAAGAAATTTAGCGATATTGTTTATATAGGTAAAAGCAAGGAAGATTTTTTATTGAAAGTAGAAGAAGCTTTGGCAGAGAAGTCAACAAGTAAGAATAAAAATCGTTTATCAATTGCTAGAAAGAATGATTGGAATTATAGGGTAGAGAAATTATTAGATATTATTAATAGTGTAATAGATAGATGAATTTTTGAATTATCTTTTTGACTAATTCTGTTTCCTTTAATTAAAGTTAATCGTAATATCTTTTGGGTTAAGACCCGCACTTCTATAAGTGGGGTCTCAATCAGGTGGAATAGAGTCTCCATCTGATTCCCCGATGTTCAGTTTTGCTGAACGAGTTCACTAGGATTTAGGGAAGATTGGAGGGATTTAAAATAAAGTCATATGCTATACTAAAAGAAAATTATAAGACTGAAGAACAAATAGTTAATATTATTAGAGATTCTATTGAAAATAAAAAGCCTCTGTCAGTGGTAAGGATAGGTGATGGGGAATGTTATGTCCTGGGACAGGAAACAGTCTTTCCAGTAGATTGGATTAGAAGTAATATATATTGGCATGGAGATCCATATTATTGTGGAACAATTATACCGAATTTGGAAGCCCGCGATAGATGTCTTAATGCAGTTAAAAATGCAGATTTACTTGGTGTTTTTACAGGGCAGGAGGTTCCCCAGGCAATCTTTAGTGCATATAAAATTATTGTTGATAATATATTCTATGCTTTCATGAATGTGGGGCTTCTTATGTATAAACCCTTTGTAAAATTAATTAAGGAATATCCACCATTATTAGTAGGAAGACCTGCAGAGAGGTTTGCTAAGCTTTTGCTAGACGAATTGGGAATTGAAGTCCCCTGGTTGAATGCTATCGAGTCATATAAAGATGTAGATATTTGTATAGAAAAAATGACTCAAATACCCCATAGGTGGAGTTTAATTTCGGCTGGGATTAATGCCTTAATCATTGCGGATACTATGTCCAGGAAATATGGAAAAGTTGCTGTCGATTTTGGGCATGCTCCTGATATGGTTTTAGATAGTGATAATTATTGGATAGCTGAGATTTAATATAAGTATGTAGTTTAAAAAGCCCTTCATTATGAGGATGGAGGGCTTTCTATTAGTTTATTTAAAACTATCAGCTTTGCTTATATCTACTCCTAAGCAGACGTACTTTAAAAGAGGACAAAATCTAGTGTATTATGTTTAATAATATGATTGGCTAGATGGCCAATATCTAATGCTGTACACTTAAATTGCTTTGCAGCTTTAGAGCAGATAATAACAGCTGGTATACCTGCTGCTACTAATAACAAATTAAAGTTATAGTTGTGTAGTAATTTTAAAACCCTTGGTATATCTTTAATTCCATTCACGGGAGTTATAGCCCCTGTAATATTACAATAATCTTGTAATATTTCTGCTAGTTCTTCAGCTTTATTACCAACTACAGCTACTTGATTATTATCCTTCTGTAATATTTTTTCAAAGTATTTATGATGGAAAAGATATTGGCTAATATTTGCAGTAGTTAGTGTTAAATCAGCAACATTAATATCGTTATCTTTTAATGCTTTACAAATCAGTGGTTGAAAATCAGGCATCAAATTTGTCGGGATTCCTACTATATCAGCTTCTTTTACTGCCTTTGCCAGATCATCTCTTGCCTGATAATCTGGAACTTCGATTCCAGCATATTTCAAAAAGTCATATTGGAATAATTCTTCTTCAGTTTTACAATACCCTTGTGCTAAAGCTATACCCTCACCATCACCTAAGCGTACGAGTGAAAGAGGTATTTTTTTATTTAATGAATTAGAGATTTCCGAATAAATATCTTCTATTGTCATCATTGTTTTAAGTTCATTTTTTTTAAGTTCAATAGCAATTTTTATCATTTCTGGAATAGTATAGCCGGGTAAAATAACATTAGGGGGAAAGGCTTCTAAAGTCAAGTCTCCATACGTATTAACCTTACCATACCATAATCCTTCTTTATAACCTTTTTCATAATCTTTAGACATAATAACCTCCTTGAAGTAAAAATTATAGTGAATTTTTAATACATATTTAATTATAGACCTAATTAATTGAGGTAGAGTAGAAATTAAGGTCTTCTTTATATTATAATAATATGTATTTATGATTAAATAAGTGTTCTATATCCTCTTTTTGTCTTGTTAACATGATAACTTTTAAATCATATACTAATATAAATGGTGTTATTTGACAATAATATAAATTTGTTTTTTAAAAATGATTATAGTTACGTTAAGCGGTCGCAGGCAATTTTTTTATTTAATAATTAAAGGTTTATCAGGGAGGTAATGAAAAATGGAAGTTAGTTTGATTATTTCGACCTTTAATCGAAAACATTTCCTTTTACCACTGCTTCATAAGTTAGAATACCAAAGTTTTAAAGACTTTGAAGTTATAGTTGCTAATGATGGTAGTACAGATGGTACAGTGGGAGAGGTTGAAAAATTAATAAATAGCTTATCATTTGAACTTAGCATAGTTAGTCAAGAAAATAAAGGTTACCGCCTAGCAAAATCAAGAAATAATGCCGCCAGGGCAGCCAAGGCAAAACAACTAGTTTTTATGGATGATGATTGTAGACCTGATGATATATTCCTGGAAAGCTATCAGTCTTGTTTTTCAGATAACCATCTGCTGAGAGGGGATATTATCTTTGTTTCTGCTTTTGAAAAAATGGATGAAATTTTATTTGTGCATTCAGGAGGACCTCTGACGGCATTATGGGGTGCTAATTTTTCTATTTCTAGTGGTTTGTTCTGGGAAATAGGTGGATATAATGAAGAATTTATAAATCAATTTGGTGAAGATGGGGATCTACAGCTGCGTCTCTGGGACAGAGGAATAGATACTCTGCCTGTAAAAGGTGCTCATGTTTATCATTTGGGGAGACCAAACGCGGGTGGTAATTGGTTTTAAAGATTCTTCCTTGAATCAGTATTTTTTGTCTTATGGCCTCCCTAAATGGTAAAGGACCATCAATAGTAATTAGTGGTATTATAATAAGGTATTCAAAAATTAGGGGTAGTGTGTCAAACTTAATGATATTTGCATAAAATATTTAAATTTATTTTAAGTGCATCTTCAAAAGATATTTATCTTGGTAATAGAAAACGGGAAAATATATATGAAAGGAAGTTATTAGATGTCTGTCTTTAATGATAGAAAAAAAGGACTTGTTAGTGTTATTATATCGACATATAATTACGGAAAATTTATTTCTGAGACACTTGAAGGATTAAAAGGACAGTCTTATTCACTAATAGAAGTTATTATAGTTGATGATTGTTCAACAGATAATACAGAAGGAGTTATCAAAAATTGGGGGAAGCAGAATGCTGAAGTATTTGCTGATTTCCAATATATAAAACTGCCAAGAAATGTATTTCAGGAATGGGCTTTAAATATAGGTTTCTGTATTTCAAAGGGTGAATATATCGTTATACATGATGCTGATGATATAAGTCATCAGAAAAAAATTGAAAAACAGGTAAAGTGGTTAAAAGAGCACCAGGAAACTTCAGCTGTGGGAACTAAGTATAAGAATTTTATTGGTAATAAAGATCAGATTATTTCATATTCACATTGGATAAAAACTGACCGTAAAGAGATAGAAAGATTTTATAAGGAGACACTTTATCACTGCGTCTGCTTTGGAACTATCATGTTTAGAGCAGAAATTTTAAATAAAATAATTGGTTTAAAGAAATATCCTGATAGACATAATGATCGTTTATTTGTTAGGGATATAGTAATTAATGATTATATTCTTGATAATATAGATGAATACTTGTTTTATGTAAGGAAGCACCCCGAGCAGAATAGCAAAAAAATAAATGATGATTTAAAAAACCATGGTAAAAAAACATATAAATCTTATGAAATACTAGATGATAGGGTATCAGTTATACTACCAGTCAAAAAAAAATCTAAATGTATTATATCAACATTAAACAGTATTGCTGAACAAACTTATAAAGATATTGAACTTATTATCATTGATGATTCGTCTCAGGATAACACAGAAGAAATTATTAAAGATTGGTATGCAAAATATAATAAAGAGATTAAAGAGTTAATTTATTTTAATTTGCCGCTGAGGGTTGGATACCCATGGGTATATAATATTGGAGCATATTTGTCCAGGGGAGAGTATTTAGTTTTTCATAGTGATAAAGGATTTAGTCTTAACAAAAAAATACAAAATCAGCTAGCTTTTCTAAAAAATAATTATTCATACAGTGTTATTGGTACAAATTATAATGGTGATCAGCCAGCTATAAAGTATGGTAATGACATTGAAGATAGTTATATGATAAAGAAAGAGTCAGCCATTAATATAAATACGATTATGTTCAGAAGTAATGTGATTAATGGAACATCGGGATTAAATAAAAGTATAGTAGGTAGAGAAGATTTTGAATTTATTTCTAGGATTATAAAAAATGGTTATAGAGTTCAAAATCTGGAAGAACAGCTTTATTATGAGAATTAAATAAAATAAGAAAGAGGTATTAAAATTATGGATAATTTCAAGCAGAAATTTTTAAATTGTTGGAATGGAAGTGATGATGAATTTTCCAATAGAGATATATCTGTTTTACCATATTTGAAAGATTCGCTTCCTTTTGTATATGATTGTCAAGACATTTTAGATTGTGGGGCAGGTGTTGGTAATTTAGTCAGGTTCCTAAAAACAAAAAGTATTGATGCTGTGGGAATATCCTATAATAAAAAGGAAGTACAATTTGCTAAAAAATACGATACTAACCTTATATATGCAGATATGCACGATCTACCTTTTCAGGATGAGTCATTTGACGCAGTTATTGCCTGGGATTCACTAGAACATTGTCTAGCTCCTTTATTAGCTGTAAAAGAAATCTATAGGGTTTTAAAACCTAGCGGGAGGTTGTTAATATATATACCTGATATGAGTTGGCAGGATTGCAAATATCATATTATTGTTCCAACAATACAACAAATGTTACACTTACTTGAAATTGTAGGTTTTCAAAATGTAGAGTACGAAAACAAGGGGAACCAATCTGCGGTTTATAAAGTTATAAAAGTAATATCTTAATTTATGGTTTATGAATTGTAGGGGGAAATATATGTCTACAAAAAGAATTAAGGGTTTTGAAATTGAGCCAGTTCCAATTGGTATTGGACTTTATTCATACATTTACCAGGCATTTGATCACAATCAGCATAAATATGCTGTTAAAAAATTATCAAATTTAAAGATGGCTAAACATGAAGCTAATGTTATGAAGGAATACGGTAAACATCCTTATTTACCGTTATTTTATGATTATTTTGTAATAGATAATAAAGCGTATATTGTAATGGAGTATTTTTCAGGAGGAAACCTGGGGATAGATGGTTTTAATGTTCAAGTAAAGAAAGGGTATAAAGAGGATGCGATTGTTCTTACACTAAAAATATTAAAGGGTTTAAAGCATCTCCATCAGATAGGTTTTTTGCATAATGATATTAAACCGAAAAATATTTTGGTTGAAAGAGATCTAACTATTAAAATCGTTGATTTTGGTTTATCTGTATCCATAAATCAGCAAAATGCAAATAATAAATGGAAAAATAGGGATCTATATGATTCAGCTCTAATGTGTATTTATATTATCAATGGATATGTTTCAGAAAAACCTGTTAATGATTTAGAATCAATAGATAATGACCTGAAATCGGTTCTATATGTAGCTATTAATCCAAACAAATCAAAACAATATAATTCCGCAAAGGATTTTATTATAGCTTTAGAGTCACTTAGTTAAAAATAACTTGCTTATTCCAATCCCATGTTTATCCCTGGAAGAGCATGTTTACTCTATTTTTTGATCCAGAAAATATAAATAAATTACTTCAGTTAACTCTCCAATAATTATAGCAATGACACCTACAACAGCAGGATTTTCCAGTTTAAAGAATGCTGATAATATAATGGTTATAGTTAAAAAGATTACATTAGCTAGTTTACCTCTACCTAGGAGTTTGGTTTGATGATTTTTAATAAATACCCCCCAATAGAACTCTCTGCTTAGCATTATAAATGGTAGAATAACCATCATTTTCAGTACATCTACAGATAGAAGGGATATTTCTTCAGTAGCACCAATTATATTTCGCAGAAAATAGTATCCTAAATTAGTAAATGAGATAATAGAAAAAACAACTGTAATAACAATACCTATATATAGGCCAAACTTCTTAACTATCTTGATCATATCTTTATTATCGTTATCGATAAAACTAATAGGTACCTGGTGGAACATAAAGATAGGACTTAGAATAATTAGGCCAAACCCCCAGGCTACGGCAAAGGCTGATAAAGCCAATTCAGGGTTTGTGGTTCTGGCCAGGCCTATGTTAACAATTGGGGTAGTTAAGGTTTTAATTAAAGATGTAACAATTAGGGGCCAGAAAAAAGTAAAAATAAATTTGTGATTGATACCTACATTATCTTTAGTCTTGCTAGTTGCAATTTTAGCGACAGCTTCTGTAATATTACCTGTATATATTCTATTGCCTAGTAATAAAACTAGAGCCTCAATTAAGATGGCACCTAAGAACATCAGCCCTGCAATAACACCTGGTGATAAAAAAGTTATCTTATCAATAAAAACAACTATTAGTGTTACATAGATTATACGAACTATAGTAGCAACTGTGAAAAGGGGAGTAATATTAAAATGTATAGCCAGTCCCTGACTAAAATTACGTAAGGTAGATGCAACAGGGAAGAGAACAAAAACCCTAAGAATTATAACGGCTGCTTCTAATGTCTTTCCTTTTATTCCAATTACATATCTAAATATCCAAGGGGCTAATCCAGTAAAAGCCACCAGTGTTAGTAATAATACAATCAAAGATATTAAGATAGTTGTAAATTTTCTTATCTGTAAAAAGCTTTGTTTATCCTCAATTAAAGCAGTGACTGTCTGTCGAACCATCATTGCCGGGCTTTGTATTAGATGCATTAGACTCTTAGCTACTGCAAAGGCTGATATATATATTTCAGGAGATGGTAGCCTAGCCAGGCCGGCATTGAATAATGAATGAGTGACTAGAATTAGAAAAGAGGTTATAGATAGTGGGGCAAAAAAAGTTAATTGATCAATAATTTTTAATTTCTTATTTTGTTTTTGGCTGCTTTCGTTTATAAGTGCTTTGATAATAAGTCATTCCTCTTGCTTACTTAGTATTTGTACTGTAATGATAAGCTGTTTGCAATTTTTTATTTCTTATTGAAAGTGGATGTTTACAGCTAGTATATAATTATTATGAACAATTGTCAAAACTAACAATAGTGTCAAATATAAGAATAAAATTATCTTTTGTTGGTAAAATAATTTGTCAACAAAGGAGCCAAAAATGAAAATTAATGATAGAATACTACTAAGTACCTGTACAGGAATTATTGCAGCAATATCTGCCGATATTTTCTTATACCATTTTAAACCTATTTATTCCTGGTAATAATATAAACATGCCTGTTTTAGTTATTAAAAATTCACAAAACTAAAAAATTTAGCTTGACAAGAATAAAATGATCTTATATACTAAAGAGCAATAACTTAATAAAAAAATGTAATGATGGGGAGTAAAATAGTTTTAAAGGATCAAAGAGAGTCGGGTTTGCTGAGAAACCGATATTCTATAAGAATTATTTTTGTAGCCCTTGAACTGTAAAGCTGAAATAGGTGAGTAGGTTTTACCGGTATCCTTTTTTTGGGAAATAGCATCCGTTATCATATGCTGAAGTATGAAGTATGTCCTAAAGACATATGTGTACTTTATTAAGGCTACTGTGAAAGAAGTAGTAGTAAATTTAGGTGGTACCACGTGAAAATATACTCTCGTCCTAATTAATAGATTTCTATTAATTGAGGCGGGAGTTTTTTAATTTTGTGGATAAAACTGTCAGTTATTTATTAAATAAGTAGAGGAGTGAGTAGAAATGAAAAAAATGACTGGTGCTGAAGTTTTTGTTGAATCACTATATCAAGAGGGAGTTGAAGTTGTATTTGCTTATACAGGTGCCAAGGTAATCTCGATTTTTGATCGATTATATGAAACAGATATTAAACAGATTATGCCTCATCACGAACAAGGTGGAATTCATGCCGCAGATGGATATGCCCGCTCGACTGGTAAAGTTGGTGTATGTATTACTACATCTGGTCCAGGGGCGACTAATTTGGTTACCGGTCTAGCAACTGCTAATATGGATTCAGTCCCCCTGGTAGCTTTTACTGGTCAGGTAGCTAATTCAGCTATTGGTACAGATGGGTTTCAGGAAGCTGATATCAAAGGAATTACTTTACCAATTACAAAGAATAATTATCTTGTTGATGATGTTAAAAATTTAGCTAGAATTATAAAAGAGGCTTTCTATATTGCCCGGAGTGGAAGACCGGGTCCTGTACTGGTTGATCTACCCCAGGATGTATTGTCTGGGGAAGTAGAATTTGTATATCCAGAAAGTATTTCTATACCTGGCTATGAACCTGTTTCTAAAGGTGATCTGCAAGAGATTAAAAAAGCAGCTGAACTAATAAATGATGCCAGTAAACCAGTATTATATGCAGGTGGAGGGGTTATTATATCTGGAGCTAATAAGCAGTTAGCATTTTTAGCCAATAAAGCAAATATCCCTGTTACCACAACCCTGACTGGGATTGGTTCTTTTGATGAAAAAAATGTTTTAAGTTTAGGTATGTTGGGTATGCATGGAACTACAGAAGCCAATCTAGCAATTACTAATTCAGATCTTATAATTGCCTTGGGGGCTCGTTTTGATGATCGGGTGACAGGGAAGCTGGAATCTTTTGCACCTGAAGCTAAAGTCATTCATATAGATATAGATCCTGCAGAAATTAGTAAACTAGTAAGGCCCGATGTACCTATAGTTGGTGATGTTAAAGAGGTTTTAGAGGTTTTAAACCCCCTTGTTGAAGAAAACAATCATAAAGAATGGATAGAACAAATTATAGAGTGGGAACAGCTTGATTACAAGAGTAACCCGGATAAAAGCGACAAATTGAGCCCAAGTCAAATTATTGAAGAACTTGATATTTTAACTAAGGGTCAGGCCTTAATAACTACGGAGGTTGGCCAACATCAGATGTGGGCAGCACAATATTACAAATACAGCAGACCACGTACTTTTTTAAGTTCTGGCGGATTAGGTACAATGGGCTATGGACTCCCGGCGGCTGTTGGAGCACAGATTGGTAATCCTGAAGCTGATGTCTTTTGTTTG
>JBDNGI010000569.1:0-2001 GCA_041689345.1 Halanaerobiales bacterium | reverse complement strand
TTTTTACGCAAAGGCTGATATAGTTGGCCTGTTTCAATGCCATGAATGTTTTTAGACGTAGTACTTTATAAGAAACATATTACTAAAATAACACTTGGTGCGTAAGAACCTAAGGTGAAAAACTTAGGTGAGAATTATATATATTTACAAAAAAAGATTTGATTGATATCTTTTTATTTATTTACGTCAATTTCATTTCGATAACACAAATAATCCCTTACTAAAGATATTAAATCTCAATTATTCTACCTACACCACCATCTATACATTTATCTGGATACATAGAAACTATCTCTGATCTATATTTAGTACAATGAGTCGGGCAGATTAACTCTATATTTTTCAACAACTTAAAATCATTAAAACCGTGCAAGCCGCCTATTACAGCATAAATTTTACCAAAATTAGATGCTGCACTGATTATTTTATCCATCCCGGAATGGGCACAACCTACCACTATTACAAGGCCTTTTTCAGTATTAATTATTAGTGATTGCTCTATATTACCTAACTCACCTGTTGAATAAATATTATCATGAATTTCCCAGGCCTTTCCAGCAGGTATAATATCCGCTGTTTTTAATATTTCTAAATAAGCTTCTGGTATTAAAGAATCTTTACTTAGACAAGAGGAAGGAAGGTAGACATTTGCTTCTTGATTTAAAAATAACATTTCACTTAACCCACCCATATGGTCCCAATGACCATGTGATATAAAAATATTATCAATCTTCTTTGAATCAATATTTAACTTTTTCATATTTTCCAATAAAATAACACCGTTTCCGCCAGTATCAAAGAGTATCTTAAAACCTTCTGACTCAATCATACAAGAAAATCCCCATTCAGCTTTAAGTCCATCAGTAGACACTTCATTATCATAAATAATTGTTAACTTCATAAATAACCCCTTCCATAGCTAACATATGGTCATCCAAATCTAATACTTTTGCAGCTTTATATACCTTTTCTGAAAATAATTAAGTCAAAGATATCACCCCCTAAAGTTTTTGCGTTATAGAGCATATGCCCATTATTGTTATTAGTATATCAAATAAATACTATTTATTCCAGTGAAGATTCAAAGCGAATTTGCCATGTTATCATCTATGAAGAAAGTTAAGTCTATTTATTTTACATTAATTAATCGCTCTTTAGACAAATTTAACCTTTCTACAATCCTTAGCCCGGCATCCTGATCACCTACCTGTTTAGGAGAATGTGCATCACTATTTATTATAAACTTAACATCACTCTCTGCAGCAGCCCTAACGAAACCCTCAGTCAACTGACCGTGCCGAGCATTTATTTCTAAATAAGTATCCTCTTCAGCACATACCCTGGCTAATTCGTATGTATCAATATCTACTCCATAACCAGGATGTGTAATAAAATCTACATCATAATTTTGGACAGTCTTTATTAAGGATTCTGTATTACGCTGCCTTATTTCATCTCTCTTCCCTGGAAAAAACTTATAAGTAAATCTATTATCTATTATTATTTCTTTAGCGGAGCGAAGATTAAAAGGAAATATAAGCAGGTGATAACCAACAGCAGTTATATCAAGTTGTTCCAAAACCGAAGCAGGGACGTCAATCTCTCCATCTCTATTCATTATATTTGCTTCTACCCCAGAATAGAGTTTTATTTCTGGATATTCTAATTGTAATAAATTAATTTTTTTAGCTATTTCCAGTAGTTCTTCAGCATTTTTTACACCTAATTTAATAAAATTCCATGTCTGTGGACCATGATCAGTGATAGCCAACTTTTTTAAACCCTTATTAATAGCTGCTTCAATATTCTCTCTCAGCATACCTTTGCCATGACTATATTCCGAATGAGTATGGAAATCCCCAGTACATTTCACTATAATAACAACCCCATTCTACCAGCAACTATACCCAATATCATTGAGAAATAAACCATTTCCAAAAGAGGCACCTGATTAATATTACGAAATAGGAAAGCGAAAATAAATAATCAGACTAGGCCAGC
>JBDNGI010000568.1:0-3123 GCA_041689345.1 Halanaerobiales bacterium | reverse complement strand
TTAATAAAGATTGGTTACCTAATTTTGATATCTAGTTTAACTTTAAGGTATAAGGATTTAATGATTTTTAATTAACTTAACTTTATCTTCAAAAATAATCTCAAAACCAACCCCAGAGAAATACTTGTTTAACCTTTGGGGGTTGGTTTTTTTATTTTATCTAACAAGATTAGTCTATGAGTTGTTGAAATACCACTTTTTTGATATAATTATGTTATAATTATAATCAATACTACATGTTAGCTCATGAGGGAAGGATAATCTCTAATACATAAGAATAGCATTTTATTTTCCCTATAAGTCTGAAAAATTAATTTTAAGGGAGGAAAGTTATGAAACTTAGAGAATATAATCTTGGTGATGTAGTTCGTTTCAGAAAACAGCATCCCTGTGGTGGAGACACCTGGGAAATCACCAGGGTAGGCATGGATTTTAAAGCTAAATGTACTACCTGTGGTAGACTTATAATGTTACCCCGGAGGAAATTTGATAAAAGTGTAAAGGAAAAAGTAGATTGACAGGGGAGGGCCCCCGGTCATATAATAGCAGGAGATGCTGGAGAACAAAATCATATTTATCAATTAGAGATATAGCTAAATTATTAAAATTAAATAGGGGAATGGTAAGCAATGGGTTAAAGTGACAGAGAACTTTCCCCTGTCTAGATATGGAGTGAGAATTAAATATGAAATTAGGGATTGTAGGATTACCAAATGTAGGGAAATCAACACTATTTAATGCATTAACTAGAGCAGGTGCAGATGCGGCAAACTATCCATTCTGTACAATAGATCCAAATATAGGTGTTGTTAATGTACCAGATCCAAGATTAGAAGTACTTAATGAAATGTACCAGCCCAAGAAGAAAACGCCAACGGCCATAGAGTTTGTTGATATTGCTGGCCTTGTCAAAGGGGCCAGTAAGGGGGAGGGATTGGGTAATAAGTTCCTCGCTCACATTAGGGGAGTTGATGCTATTGCCCAGGTGGTTAGGTGTTTTACTGACAGTAATGTTACACACGTTGATGGTAGTATCGATCCAGTTAGGGATATTGACATTATTAATATGGAATTACTGATGGCTGATCTGGCTGCTGTTGAGAAAAGAATGGAAAGGACAGCTAAAGCCGCCAAAAGTGGTGACAGGGAATATTTGGATGAATTAGCTATCCTGGAAAAGTTTAAAGATAGCCTTGAAGAAGGGAAAAACATTAGGCAGTTAGAGTTGGATGAAAAGGACAGGAAACTAATTAAAGAACTTTCTCTCCTCAGTGCTAAACCGATAATATATATAGCGAATGTAGATGAAGAAGATATGATAAAAGACGGTAATGAATTAGTAGAACAGGTTAGGGAATATGCAAAGGCTGAGGATGCTGCTGTAGTCACAATAAGTGCTAAGATTGAATCTGATATAGCAGAATTAGATGAAGATGAAGCAGAAATCTTTTTAGAAGAAATGGGACTTGCTGAATCTGGACTAGATAGAATAATAAGGACAGGTTATCAGTTGCTAGACTTAATCACTTTTTTTACTGCAGGAGAGCCGGAAGTCAGGGCCTGGACAGTACGAAAGGGTTCCACTGCACCTGAAGCAGCTGGAAAAATACACACTGATATGCAGCGGGGCTTTATTCGTGCTGAACTAGTTGCCTATCAAGCCCTGATCGACTCTGGCTCAATAAGTAAAGCCAGGGAAGAAGGGCTTTTGCGCTTGGAAGGGAAAGAGTATATTGTAAAAGATGGGGATGTTTGTTATTTCAGGTTTAACGTATAATAGAGATTAATCCGATAGCTAACTACCGCTAACCAGGGCCTGATTTTTAGGTCATCCTTTAGGGCTTCTACTTAAGTGGGGGATAAGCGGCACTAAGCTACTGCATTCGTTTTACTAAGTTTCAGCGGGAGATAAAAACTCCCTCTGAAACTAAGAACACACTTTATGGAGGTAAAGATGAAAAAGAATAATTTATTTAACAATAGGAAACTTTTATATATAATGGTTACTTTAATAGTAATGGTGGCTATATTGTATTTGGGAAGGGAATTTACAATGCAAGAGAATAATAATGAGATCACAAAAAGTCAAGAGAAGGAAGCGGGAGTGGATAATATGGAAGAAAAAAATCCGATAGTTACTATAACAATGGCAAGTGGTAAAGAAATAAAACTTGAGTTATATCCTGAGTATGCACCAAATACTGTTAACAATTTCAGATACTTAATTAATCAGAATTTTTATGATGGGCTTATATTCCATCGGGTTATCAAAGGATTTATGTTACAGGGTGGAGACCCTGAAGGTACAGGTACTGGGGGACCTGGTTATTCCATAAAAGGTGAATTTTCTCAAAATGGTGTTAATAATGACTTAAAACATGACCGTGGAGTTATTTCAATGGCCCGTTCAATGAGACCAGATTCTGCAGGGTCACAATTTTTCATAATGCATCAGGATTCACCGCATCTTGATGGACAATACGCAGCTTTTGGTAAGGTAATAGAGGGGATGGATGTTGTGGACGAGATAGCAAATGTTTCCACTGCAGTTCAAGATAGACCGGTTGAAGAGCAGGTAATGAAAGAGGTAACAGTTAAAACCTTTGGTATAGAATATGATGAACCAGAAAAAATTTAAGAAGGTAGCTTCTAATAAAAAAAAGAAGAATTCCTTATTGATAAATTTTTTAGTTGCAATAAGAGATGAAGAGTGCTATAATATATAATGAACTAAATCCATGCTCTGTTGTAGGCAGGGCCGTTTAGTCCAAATGGAGGGGGTGAAAGAAAATGGTACGAGTTTATGAAGCAACTTATATAATAAGACCTGATATTGAAGATGAAGCTAAAGAAGGGCTTCAGGAAAGAATCAAAAGTATTATTACTGATAATCAGGGCGAGATTTTAAGTGCTGATGTTTGGGGAACCAAAAAGTTAGCTTATGAGATTAATGACTACCGTACAGGTTTTTATACGATGATAACCTTAAAGGGTGAATCAGAAGTAGTAGATGAATTGGAGCGTAATTTCAAGATTATTGATGATGTAATACGTTATTTGATTATTAAGAAAGAAGTATAAGTCAGTATTCTTATATCGGGATGGTGAGTAGGATGTTAAATC
>JBDNGI010000567.1:0-3968 GCA_041689345.1 Halanaerobiales bacterium | reverse complement strand
ACTTACAAATATATTTTCTTCTCCACCCTCTTTACTATTTTCTATATCTTTAAGACTTTCTCGCTCTTTTTTCTCTTTTTCATGAAATATAAGAGTAAAATATAGACTAGCTAAATATGTTGAAAACAAAACAAATCCTACTCCCATACTTAATCTATCCAGAACTACAGTCCTAATATTGCTAGAACCAAAATAAAAGATTGCTGGAACCAACATCCCAACAACAGCCAACATCAGCATTGCACTATTTGTGATAGCTATAAGTTTATCAAATTTCTGACGCTGATATTTTAAGCCACCTAGAAAAAAAGACAGCCCCAATACTAAAAGTAGATTCATTATTATTGAGCCTGTTATATTTGCTTTGACAACATTTAATAAGCCATCATAAAGGGCAAAAATAGAAATTATTAACTCTGTAGCATTACCAAAAGTAACATTAATCAAACCACCCCAACTACTACCCACTTGAGAACGCAACCGATCTGTTAAGTCAGCCATTAAAGCAGCCAGAGGAATAATTGCTAATGCCGAAGATATAAATAATAGCAAAGAACCATCCAGGAAATAAGCAAACCCAAGACTAATTGGAACAAAAATAAGTAGTATTTTTAACTTAGAGAGCATCTACTATTTATCACCTCGCGCTATATTATAACCACTCTATTTATTTTTAATTCCTTTTATATTAGACTAAAAAATGAAAGCTATGGTATATACATTTACACCATAGCTTTCATTTTTTGAAAATTTTTACTTATTTCTAATATTAACTTCTTGGTATAATTAAACGTTGACCAACTCGTATATTAGCCGGATCAGTTATATTATTAATAGCAATAATTCTATCGACTGTCACACCAAACCTCTGGGCTATCACATATAGGGTATCACCTGATTTAACCACATAAGTAAATCCTTGACCCGGAGCTGTAGGTTCTTGAACTGGCTGCTCTGAAACACCAGTTATTACTGGTACACGAATCCTCTCTGTTACTAATAAATTTATGTCCAATCTCGCTCTTACGCTAATCTCTCTTTCACTAATTTCACTTGCTTTAATTCTTTCTAGATCTACATCTGCATATGCCTGCATATTCGATTCTACTTCAGGTATATTTAAAAAAGTACTAAATGTAATAGTAGCAGGTGCAAAATATACTGGCTGATCGGGTAAATCAGCTACATATATAATATTAGCATTTATTACACCACTAATTAATACCCCACCCTTCTGGGCATCAACATCTATACTACCTCCCCTAATATTACCACTTACACTAATAACTCTAGCAATATCAGGATTACCTTGCGGTATTGTAACTCTCTCTCTAGCTGATACCCTAGTCCGTTCTTCTACTACTATACGTTCCACTATTACAGTTCTCCTGACAGGATATAATCTATCTATCGGACTTATAATATCTGTAGGTATTTCCACTAGCTCTTCCTCTAAGACTAATATAGTAAAGACTACCTCTGAAGTAATTCTTACTCGTCTATTATCCACTAATTGTACTTCTTCGCTAACAATGTTTGTTTGAACATAGGCATTCATATCAGGAGTAACTCCTGTAAAAGTAAATGTTTCATTAAAACCATAAGTAAGGTCGGCATACTGCAATTGCCCCTGTTGATTTGTATAAAGTAAATCACTATTTATAACTCCACGTACACGAATCCTATCAAAAGAAGTAGTGATTTCTGATACTTGAATACTATTATCTACATCAACTACCCTTCTAATGTCTGGATTCTCTGAAGCAAGTCTAACAGTCTCCTCAAGTTCTCTAGTATAATTCCTTTCCCGTATCCTTCGTTGTATTCTGAAACTTTCACGACGAATATCGAGATCTTCTCTATCTTCAATTAATGGAACAGTATCAGGTGCAGTTATCTCCAAATCTGTTGTTATCGTAAATTCAAGTCCTATTGTACGATTATTAATTACATTAAAATCTATATCTGTTATAAGGGCTTCAGCGTCTGCATCAAGCCCTCGACGAGCCCCTGTAATAGCTTCTCTTTCTGAAAATGTAAAATTCCTTCTAACACTTACTACATTAGATGGATCATCTTGAGCTGCATAATATACAGTAGCCCTGATAATGCCATTAATTACAACATATCCAGTTTCAAGATCAATGCTTGTTATTTCTACCCTAGCATTAACGCTAACTACCCTCTCTACATCCGGTAATCCTGAAGGTACTCCAAGATTCCTAATCACTTCTGATTCCAGTACCCTCGACACAACGGTTTCATCAATACGTAAGCTTTGTGGCATAACTATCCTCCTTTCCATCTCATATAATTAAGCTTTTTTAATTTTTATTACTCTTTTAACCTTTTGCGGTCTTATATTTACCCTTTTCTTACTTGACTCCTTTTTTTTATTTTTAGCCATTTTTTTAAACCCCCATATTTTATATCTACGATATAGAATAATATGTTAAATATAATAATTTAAAAACTTTAAAATTACATCACAAAAATTTTAAATTATCTATCACTAATAATGTATGCTAAAATATAATAAACGTGAAAAAAAGTATTTGTATTATAACAAAAATATGGCCATCTTAATCTTAAGAAAAAGATGGCCATGATTGTATATAGTTACTATTCAAAATGTATTAATTAAAAAAGACTAATCTAGTTGATGAGAAAAAAGAACTGTAGAATAATAATCCCCACAGTTCTTATTATTTTATCCTCTTGGACTAATAATCCCACTAGGTACACAGATTTTTTGACCAATCTGCAAGTTATTTGGATTGATATCAGGATTAGCCTGAATTAATGCATCAACTGTAGTTCTATATCTTCTGGAAATTTTGTAAAGTGTATCTCCAGCCTGAACTACATATACTACATAAGATGGTGGGCATTCATCTGCTACAGGTGATACTATAATCAAATCTGTTACAATTTCTAACTGCCTAAATTCAGTTACTTTAGCAAATTTCCTTATAACTACAGTTAGATCTACCTGTCTAGTACTATCCGCACCATTTAGATTCACTAATTCTGCAGAGGACCTAGTTACTTCAACTTCCACATGAGTATTCATACCGAGTTCAGCACCAGGGATATCAATGAAGTTATCATATGGGAAAGTATCATGATAGAAGTGGACTGGTTGCTGTGGTTCACCTGCTTCTACATCTCCAACATAAACGATACTACCTTCTATTACCATATCAAGCAGTACTCCACCAGGTTCAATTGTTACATCCCTATCTGCTATCCTAGCTTGAGCTTCAATAATTCTCTGGGCTGGTGGTTTAATTTCTGGAATTAATAGTCTCTGAGTTGTAGTTTCATGAACAGTATCTTCACCAACTACATCTTCTACCCTAAGTAATTCTCTATCCAATTCTACTTGATCACTTATAACATCAGTAACTACTCTAACCTGTTTTGGTTCTGTTACTTTTACGAACATGCGTAATATTACATCTACTTCAACTGTTAAAATATCTCCATTTTCATCAAATATAACATCATAAGAAACCCTTTGTATTGTTAGATTAGTATGAGCAGTCATACCTTCTTCGGCACCAGGTACATCAACAGTCTCACTGAAATTAAAGGTATCTTCTAAGAAATGGACTGGTTGTTGTGGTTCTCCTTCTTCAACGATACCAACATACATAACCCCACCGAAAATTGTACCATCAATTATTACTCCATCCTGAGTAATCTCAGTCTCAACTACACCTTCTAATTCAGCTGTTGCACTGAGAACTCTTTCAATGGGAGGTTTACCCAATTCAGGTGGTGGTGTTAGTTGACCACTAACTACTACAGTAACTGTATTCTCGCCAATAACATCTTCAATCCTGAGAAGTTCTTCTATAATATTTTCTTCAGGTATTCCAGTAATCTCTGTTATTACAGTAATCTGTCTATATTCAGTAACCTTGACAAATTTCTGGACAATAACTGTAACCTCAATATTCCTT
>JBDNGI010000566.1:0-2699 GCA_041689345.1 Halanaerobiales bacterium | reverse complement strand
TAGAGATGAGATGCGTGAGGTTATCTATGGAAAGAAGTTAATATATATCTATCATAATATAATTGATACTATTGGAGAAAGTTATCAGACAGAACAGCAAGTTTTTAATGCTGTTGATGATGCTTATGCTGATATAAAAGATATAATTAAAGCCCTAAAAAATAACGTGAGTGCAACTAATATATTTATTACAGCTGATCATGGCTTTATATACCGTAGGGGCCAATTACAGGCCAGTGACAAGACAAAACAGGGTAATAACGAATCTAACAAAGAAAATAGAAGGTATATTATTTCTCAAGGACAAGAAGAACTAGAAGGTGGAATTTCTTTTATTCTTGACTATATATCCCAAGAGACTGATTTGGAAGTTGTGGTCCCAAGAGGAGCTAATAGGTTTCAAACTAGGGGTTCTACTCTTAATTATGTACATGGAGGGGCATCCTTACAAGAAATAGTTATTCCAGTAATTAAATTCAAAAATGACCGTAGTGATAGTGAAAGAAATGAATCAAAGAAGGTTGATGTCAAGTTAACCAATATATCTAGAAAGATTACTAATAGTATATTGCATCTAGAGTTTTTCCAAACTGAAAAGATTGAAGAGAAAGTTCTACCAAGACGCTTAAGTCTATATTTCCTTGATCAAGAAGGTAATAAGATCAGTAATGAAAATATCATTATTGCTGATAGTAGTTCTGATAGAGCAGAAGAAAGAAGCTATAAAGAAAAGTTTACTTTAAAGATCAGTGAATACAAAAAGGATATAGATTACTATCTAGTAATGGAAGATGAAGAAGAGTCTGTGGGAAAAATATATGAGAAAGTGCCTTTTAAGATTAGTTTGGCCATAACCAATGAGTTTGATTTTTAAATAATCGAGTTAGAATGAGGGTTATTTTGCATGAGGAAGGTGAGGGAGATGGAGGACTTTTTAAGTGAAAAACTAAATAAGGTGTTTTCTGGTAGAGTTGTACGGGAAGACCTTACAAAAAAGATTAAAGAAGGAGCCAATGTGCCTGAATATGTTTTGGAATATTTATTAGGTATGTATGCTGCCACAGATGATGAGGAAGGTATTGAAGAAGGGGTAGAAAGGGTAAAGAATATCCTGTCAGATAACTTTGTCAGACCAGACGAGGCAGAGAAGATTAAATCAAAGATCAGAGAGTCTGGCCAATATACTGTAATTGATGTATATAAAAATTATGTTTTATAATATTTCTAAGTAAAAATAATAGAATAAAATGGGATAGCACTTAAAATATTAACGAATATTCATTTGTATGCAAGGTGGTATAGGTTATTTGAAAAACTAAGATTTAATTTCCAATAAACAACTATATGTTGAAAATACATAAGAACATATAACAATAATTATTTGACAGCAATTTTGATAGCAACGACAGCTAAATTAGATGATATAGAATTAGGACTGGATTAGAAGTTGAATTTAAAATCAGCTTCTAATTCCTGCTATATCAGCCTGAATGAGATGAAATTAAACTAGATTAAAAGTTTGGAGCATAACTCTTAATCAGGGGATCCTACTTAATTTTTTGGATATTGTAATAAACTGCCTAAAAACAGCCGAAAAAGTTTAAACAACTTTAATTGGTCTCCGGAATCAAGTGTAATTACATTAAACATTTTTACTGCAGTAATTACTGCAACGACAATTAAATTATATTAAACTAGATTCATTTATATAAAAATATGTATTCTAAAGAAGTTGAATAATCGTTGTTATACTAGGAAGAATTAAACTAAGCGATATTAGATTAAAATATAATGGGATAACCCGTAATCAGCAGGCTACCGGTTCAAGTCCGGTCATCGGCTCCATTGATATGACAGGGATTGTAAGGTTTTTATTTATTAAAAATATGATTTTTAATGTTATTTGACAGTAACGCAGTTTAAAAATTTACTAAATATATAATATAGGTGTGATTACTTTTTAATAGTATACGATTTTATTTTTAGGCCCCTTACTGTTGGGGTTTTTTTAATATCTTAATAAGTAGGAATATAATCTTGAAGAGTAACAGTAATACGTAATACATTAGTCTATATTGCACATATTAAAACTGATACAATAGTTAAATAGCAGTAACTTTGGATAATATGTGCACTACACTGTAAATTAGTTCAAAACATATCCCAATGCTATCAATATACCAACACTACACCACTTATTTGGATGAAATAGATATACTTTTTACCCATTATATTTATACTGAAATAGTAGTTAAACAGTTGAAAAATTTTACAAAAAAGCAGGAATTTATAAATTAGTGGTGAATTATATAGGCATAAAAGTATTTAAAAAAAGAGGGTGTAAAGAACTTGAACAAAAGAGAGGTCAATTTAATAATGGATTCTTGGCAAAGTATAGTTAAAAATCTTTCTGAAGATGTTCACCGTCCTTTAACCATAGAAGCGTGGAAAAGATGTAAGGATATTGGTATAAAATTGAACTATCCGATATATTTATTTAAATAGGACTTTCTCTTGGTGTTTAGCTACAAGAAAAATAGCAGAAGAGTCCAAAAAAGTAATAAATAAGTTATTGAAAAAATGAAAATCTTTTAAAATCTCTTTTAATTGATTAAGATTAAATTTAGGAATCATAGAAATCCCCCCCCGATAGTAATTTTTTTTGTTTGATACAAAATTACTATTTTATAAACAAATTT